>NZ_JAGIXF010000040.1:0-64415 GCF_021483755.1 Burkholderia sp. WTPI3
TTCGCCGCGCACGCCGCGCTCGCGGTGTTCGTCGGCGTGTCGGCCGGCCCCGAATGGCTGTCGCCCGCGCGCTGGTCCGCCGCGCTGTCGGGCCACGATGCCGTCGCGCGGATGCTCATCGACCTGCGCATGCCGAGGTTGCTGTGCGCGCTTCTCGCGGGTGCGCTGCTCGCCGTGAGCGGCGTCGCGATGCAGAGCGTCGTGCGCAACCCGCTCGCCGGCCCCGAAGTGCTCGGCGTCACGCAGGGCGCGGGGCTCGTCACGTTGTTCGCCTTGTCGACGTGGCCGTTGGTGGGGCACGTGACGCTCGCCGCGGCCGCGCTGATCGGCGGCGGCTTGTCGCTCGCGATCACGCTTGCGCTGAATCACCGGCATCGTTATGCGCCGCTGGCCGTCGCGCTGACCGGCATCGCGATCGGCGCGCTGTGGACCACGCTCGCGCAGTGGCTGATCACGCAGCAAAGCGTGCAGCCCGCGCGCTTCGTCGTCTGGCTCGTCGGCGGCACCTATGGCCGCAGCTGGGGCGAGGTGTCGATGCTGCTGCCGTGGTGCGTGCTGGCGGTGCCCGTCTTCGCATGGCTCGCCCGGCCCCTCGACATGCTCGCGCTCGGCGACGACCAGGCGGCCGCGCTCGGCCTGCCGGTCGCCGCGCTGCGGCCGCTCGCGCTGACGATCGCCACGCTCGCCGCGTGTGCGGCCGTCGCGGCCGTCGGTCCGGTCGGTTTCATCGGGCTGATGGCGCCGCACGTCGCGACGATGCTCGGCGCACGCCGGCACCGCACGCGCCTGTGGCTCGCGGCGGCATGCGGTGCGCTGATTCTCGGCTTCGCCGATCTGGCGGCTCGCACGGTGGTCGCGCCGCGCGAAGTGCCGGCCGGCGTGCTGACCGCGCTGATCGGCGCACCGTATCTGCTCGGACTGCTGATTCTCGAGGGGCGCCGCGCCCGGCGCGCGGGCCGATGACGCCGGCGCTCGACGGCACGCGCGCCACGCGGTTCTCGGCGTTCGCGCCTGCGGCGTTCGCCGGGCATCTCGACGTCGTGTGGCTCGGGATGCCCGATGACGCCCATGCGCCGCCGGGGCGCATCGTCGTGCCCGTCAGCGCGTTGCCCGAGCATCGCGAGGCGGTGCTCGACGCGATGGTCCGTCACTATGGCGGCGACCCGGCCCGACATGCGCGTGCGCTGATGTCGCAATGGAGCAAGTACTACTTCGGGCGTGCCGCGCCCGCCGGTGTAATTGCCGCGCTGACGCTCGGCCGGCCGCTCGACATGGCGCCGGAGCACACGTTCGTCGCGCTCGACGACGGGATGCCGGCCGCGCTGTATTTCCCGCGGGACGCGCTCGGCGCGCCGTGCGACGAACCCGCATTGCGTTACGCGGGTCTCGTCGCGCACCTCGGCGCGGTGATCGACCTGCTGGCGGCGATGGGCCGCGTCACGCCGCGCGTGCTATGGAGCAACGCGGGCAACCTGCTCGACTATCTGCTCGACACGTACCGGTCGCTGCCGTGCCGCGCGGACCCGGTGCGCGATGCCGACTGGCTGTTCGGCGCGGCCTGCGTGCACGGCGAGCCGAATCCGCTGCGTCTGCCGGTGCGCGATGCCGTGCCGCGCTCGTCGCTGCTGCCGACGCCGTTTCGCGCGCGCCGCGTGTGCTGCCTGCGCTATGAAATTCCTGGAGAAACGCAACTGTGTGGAAGCTGCCCCCTGCTACTGACGATGGACGACTCGGCGCTGGCTGGGCAGGACGCGATCCGGTGAAGCACGCCGGCCGCCGTCATGCGCTCGGTGCGCTGGCCGCGCTAGGCGCTGCGTGCTGCGGCGCGTTCGTCGCACCGCAGCACGCAGCCGCCGCCGCGGATGATGCGCGCGGCACGGCATCGCAACCGGGTCGCTCTTCGCTCGCCGGCAATCCGGTCGTGTCGCAGGCAAGCAAGACGATGCCCGTGCGCCCGCAACGCGTGGTCGCACTCGACTTCATGTTCGCGGAAAGCGTGATCGCGCTCGACATCGTGCCGGTCGGCATGGCCGATACCGCGTTCTATCCGGGCTGGCTCGGCTACGAGAGCGACCGGCTCGCGCACGTGACCGACATCGGCTCGCGACAGGAGCCGGGGCTCGAGGCGATCGCCGCGGTGAAGCCCGATCTGATCATCGGCGTCGGTTTCCGCCATGCGCCGATCTTCGACGCGCTCGACCGGATCGCGCCGACGATCCTGTTCCAGTTCAGCCCGAACGTGTCGGAAGACGGCGTGCCCGTCACGCAGCTCGACTGGATGCGGCGGATTTTCCGGACGATCGGCGCCGTGACCGGCCGCGATGCGCGTGCGCAGGCGGTCGACGCGCGACTCGACGCGGGCCTCGTGCGCAATGCGTCGCGGCTCAAGGCGGCGGGGCGCAGCGGCGAACGCATCGCATTGCTGCAGGATCTCGGGTTGCCCGACCGTTACTGGGCCTATACGGGCAACAGCACGTCGGCGGGCCTCGCGCGCGCGCTCGGGCTCGAACCGTGGCCGCGCAAGCCGACTCGCGAAGGCACGCTGTACGTGACGTCCGCCGACCTGCTCAGGCAGCGCGACCTGGCCGTGCTGTTCGTCACCGCGACGGGGATGGACGTGCCGCTGTCGGCGAAGCTCGATTCGCCGGTGTGGCGTTTCGTGCCTGCGTTGCGTGACCGCCGGATCGCACTGATCGAGCGCAACATCTGGGGATTCGGCGGCCCGATGTCGGCGCTGAAGCTGGCTGACGTGATGACCGATACGATGCTGAAGCTGCCGGCCGTGCGCTGAATGCGTGATTGAACGCCAGCGGGCGGAGCAGCGGTTTGACGGGAAGGTGGTGCCTCGTCGTGCCGGACGAACCGGCACACCGCCCGCGCACCGCAATCACGGCGCGCGGGCGATAAACCTCTTGCTTACGCGCTCAACGCGTCGACACCATTCTGCGCACGCGAGCGCGCAGGTGTCGTATCGCTGACGATCTGCCCGTTGTCGAGCTTCAGCAACCGGTCGGCGAGACCGAAATAGCGGTCGTCGTGCGTGATCACGATCACGGCCTTGCCGCGCGCGCGCAGTTCGGGCAACAGTTGCTCGTAGAACACGGCCTTGAACGACGGATCCTGGTCGGCCGCCCATTCGTCGAACAGGTAGAACGGCCGGTCTTCCAGATACGCGACAACCAGCGCGAGCCGCTTGCGCTGGCCGGTCGACAGCGCACGGTTCGAGAACGCGCCGTCGACGACCTTCACCTTGTGGTCGAGCGCGAGCTTCGCGACGAGGGCGTTCGCGCGCGCATCGGCCTGCGCACGCTCCGGATCGTCCGGATCGACGATGCCGAGCAGCGCATCGAACAGGTGGAAATCGTTGAACACCGCGCTGAAGCGCTGCCGGTACGCGGCACGCTCGCGCCAGCCGATCGGGCGGCCGTCGACCTCGATCGCGCCTTCCTCGGGCTCGTAAAGCCCCGTCAGCACCTTCGCGAGCGTCGTCTTGCCGCTGCCGTTGCCGCCGACGATGAACACCAGTTCGCCCGGCTGGATCGTCAGGTTGATCGGCCCGATCCGGAACATCCGTTCGTCGCGCTCGTGGAAATACGCATGCGTGACGCCGCGCAGCGTGACCGCGCCGGCCGGCGGCACGTCGGGGGCGTCGCTGGCGGGCGGCACCGTGCGCAGCGCGCCGAATTCGGCCATCACGCCTTCGATCCGGCCGAGCGACACG
This sequence comes from Burkholderia sp. WTPI3, assembly GCF_021483755.1. Classification (NCBI taxonomy): domain Bacteria; kingdom Pseudomonadati; phylum Pseudomonadota; class Betaproteobacteria; order Burkholderiales; family Burkholderiaceae; genus Burkholderia; species Burkholderia sp. WTPI3. The sequence goes on from NZ_JAGIXF010000040.1 coordinate 3,722, forward strand.
CGCGCCGCGTTGACGGTCGGCAGGTTGTTCAGCAGCCCGTCGAGCGGCACCAGCATGAACAGGAACACGACGACGTAGCCGGCCGCGGTGCCGGCATCGGCATGTACGCCGAGCTGCGGCCAGAACGCGGCCGCACCGAGGAACACGTAGAACAGGAAGATGATCCAGCCGACCCCGACCGCATACGCGCTGAACGCGCGGCGGCGGTGATCGCGCACCTCGCCGATCGCGGCGCCGAGCTGGCCGTCGACGAACTGGCGCGCGCGCGCGTCATGCAGCTTCAGCTCCTTCGCCCCGGAGAACAGCGAGCCGAGATAGCCGAACAGGCGGTCCTGCGCCTGGCCGGCCGCTTCGAGCGACGCGATCGCGCGACGGTCGCCGGTGTGGTAGCCGAGCGAGCCCGCGACGATCGCGGTGAGCGCCAGCAGGCAAACGGGCCAAGACAGCCATGCGAGGTAGCCGAGGCAGCCGAACACGATCGAGCCGTGCATCACCAGGTTCGGCAGCGCGAAGAACAGCATCGACACGTTGGTCGCGTCGTCGGTCAGCACCGACTGCACGGGGGCGGCGCCGATCCGCTCGATGTCGCGCAGCTCGGCCGCGCCGACGCGCCGCGCGAGGTGCACGCGCAGCCGCGCCATCGTGTCCTGCGACAGCCGCGCGAACAGCGTGCCCGACACGATGCGCGTGACGAGGGCGATCACCGCGCATAGCGCGAAGCGCCACGCGAGCGACGCATCGGCCGCGCCGGGCTGCGCGAGCGCGCGGTTCAGCGTCGCGACGAGCAGCGCGCTCGCGACGCCGTTGAGCACGCAGGCGACGAGCGCAAGCGCGAGTGATGCGCGGCTTTCGCGCAGCAGCGCGAGGATCAGGCGCGCCGCGGGGCGGGCGGGGGAGGCGTCGAGGGACGGCGGGGAAGAAGGCTCGTGGGCGGCTGTCATCGGCAACGTCGGTAATAAGAGGGCAGGCGAAACATGCGGAAACGGAAAAACTGACGCGAAAGCAGCGCGCGAGCACGAGCCCGGTTGCGGCTTTCCTCCCTGATAGACGAACGGGACACGCAAATATTTAGTCGTTCCTTCCAGAAAGCCGCCCCGTGCGCGATTTGCACGCAAAACGGTAAAAAATCGGCCGCGTCGTTCGTCACACCAGTGAAGCCGCCCAAAGCGGCCCCGAGACTTGGCCGAAGCGGCCGGACCGAAGGACTTCACGCACATGACGAGTTTCCCGACTGCGCTGCATCACCGAATCCGCGAACTGGCGCGCGTCGCGCCCGACGCGCCCGCGCTCGCCGCACCTTTCCAGAACGATCTGCGCCTGTCGCGCGGCGTGCTCGACGCGCGCGCGTCGCAGCTTGCCCGGCAATTGCGTGCGGCGGGCGTGGGCGCGGAAGTGCGGGTCGGCGTGTGCGTCGAGCGCTCGTGCGATCTGTTCGTCGCGTTGCTGGCCGTGCTGAAGGCGGGCGGCGTGTTCGTGCCGCTCGATCCGCGCCATCCGGCCGCGCGCCTCGACTGGATCGTCAGGGATGCGCAATTGCGGCACGGCATCGTCGACGCGGCCGGCCGCGTGGCGCTCGGCATGCCGTTCGAGCATGCGTTCGATGCGGCGGCCGTGGCGGCCGATCGCGCGCAGGCCGCAGCCTTCGGCGATGACGACCACGACGACACGCCGGTGCATCCGCGCTCGGCCGCCTACATGATCTATACCTCGGGTTCGACCGGCACGCCGAAGGCGGTCGTCGTCGAGCACGGGCCGCTCGCCGCGCATTGCGACGCGCTTGCGGCCGCGCTGCCGATCGAGCGCGACGACTGCCTGCTGCATTTCGCGTCGGTCAATTTCGACGCCGCGCACGAATGCTGGCTCGCGCCGCTCGCGGTCGGCGCCAGCGTGACGATTGCGCCGCCGCAGCCGTTCGCGCCGGACGCCGCGCATGCGCTGATGGTGCGCGAGTCGGTCAACGTCGCCGCGTTCCCGCCGGCGTATCTGCGCGAATTCGCGGCCGTGGCCGCGCGCGACGGCGTGCCGCCGGCATTGCGCGTGCTCGCGTTCGGCGGCGAGGCGCTGCCGCAGCAGGCGTTCGAATTCGTGCGCCGGATGTTCCCGTCGGTGCGCCTGATCAACGGTTACGGGCCGACCGAGGCCGTGATCTCGCCGATGCTGTGGCCGGTCGAGCCGGGCGAAACGCCGGTGCTCGCGGCGGACGATGTGTATGCGTCGCTGCCGATCGGTCGCGTGATCGGCCCGCGCGTCGCGCGTATCGACGGCGACGAAGCGCGCGAGGGCGGCGAATTGCTGCTCGGCGGCGTGTGTCTTGCGCGCGGCTATCACGGTCGTCCGGCGTTGACGGCCGAGCGCTTCATTCCCGACGCGGATGGCGAGCCGGGCGCGCGCATCTATCGCACCGGCGACCTCGCGCGCTTGCGGGGCGACGGCGCATTCGACTACCTCGGCCGGCTCGACGATCAGGTCCAGGTGCGCGGCGTGCGTGTAGAGCCTGCGGAAATCGCCGCATGCCTGCGCACGCATCCGGCTGTTGCCGATGCAGCGGTGATCGCCGAAACCGGCAACGGGCCGACGCGGCTGATCGCGTGCGTCGCGCTGCGCGCGGCCGCCGACGATGCGCTGCTGAAGGCGCACGTGGGCGCGCAATTGCCCGCGGCGTGGCAACCGCACCGGTTCGTCCGGTGCGACGCGCTGCCGTATACGCTGAACGGCAAGATCGACCGGGCCGCGCTGCGCGAGCGCATTGCCGCCGCCCGCGATACGGCGCAACGCGAGGGTGACGCGCCGCACACGCCGACCGAGCAGCAGATCGCCGGTGTCTGGCAGACGCTGCTGGCTCTCGACGTCATTCCGTCGCGCGCTGATCGCTTCTTCGCGCTCGGCGCCGATTCGCTGGCCGCGATGCAGCTTCAGGCCGCGATTCGTGCTGCATTGCGCGTGAACCTGCGCCTCGACACGCTGTTCGCCGATCCGTCGCTCGCCGATCTGGCCGCGCACGTCGATCGCGCGGAACGCGAGACAGGCGAGCCGCTGGCCGCGATCTCCGCGCGTCGCAGCGCCGCCGTCGTGGCTGCATCGGCCGCGCCGTACGTCGATCGCGCCGCATCGCTCGCACAGCAACGTTTCTGGGTGCTCGCCCAGACGCGCGATGCAAGCGCCGCATATCACATCGCCGCACACTGGACGATCGACGGCGTGCTCGACCGCGACGCGCTGCAGCGCGCGCTCGATCACGTGATCGGACGGCACGAGGCATGGCGCACGACGCTCGTCGACAGCGACGACGGCATCGTGATGCAGCGTATCCACGCACACTTGCCGGTTGCGATCGCCACGCTGGACCTGCGCGCACAACCGCCGGCTGCGCGCGATGCGCAAGCCGCGCACGTGGCTGAACACGATGCGGGTGCGCCGTTCGATCTGTCGGGCGGGCCGCTGCTGCGCGCGACGCTTCTCGTGCTCGCCGACGATCGCCACCGGCTGCTGCTGACTGCACACCACGCGATCACCGACGGCTGGAGCTCGCGCTGCGCGTTCGACGAACTGTCGGCCGCGTACCGTGCGTATGCGCAAGGTCGCGAACCGTCGTTGCCCGGGCTGCCGATCCAGTACGCGGACTATGCGGACTGGCAGCGCGACATGCTTGCCGGCGGCGAGGGCGAACGACAGCTCGACTACTGGCGCGGCGCGCTGCGCGACGTGCCGGGCCCGCTCGCGCTGCCGGTCGACCGTCAGCCGGGCGCGACGCGCACGCTGCAGGGCGCGCGTGCGTCGGTACGCCTGCCCGACGCGGTTGCAGCCGACGTGCGGCGCCTTGCACGCGATGCGCAGGCCACGGTCTTCACGGTGCTGCTGGCCGCGCTCGACGCATGGCTGGCGCGCGTGACCGGCGAGACGGACGTGGTCGTCGCGGTGCCGGTCGCGCATCGCCAGCGTCCGGAAACCCGCGCGCTGCTCGGACTGTTCCTGAATACCGTGGCGATGCGCGTACGCGTGGCGCCGACGCAGCCGTTCCGCGCGCTCGTCGACGCCGCACGTGCGGCGGCGCTCGATGCGGTCGCGCATCAGGACGTGCCGTTCGAGCGCGTCGTCGACGCGGTGAAGCCGCCCGTCAAGCGCGGCGACGAATGGCTGCGCGTGAAATTCGCGCAGCAGTTCGATGCGCGTCACGACAGCGTGCTGCCGGGCGCGACCGCCGTGGCGACGCCGGGCCCCGATCTTGCCGCGCGCTTCGACTTCGCGCTGGATTTCACCGACGACGCGAACGGCATCGAACTGGTCGCCGCATACGCGACCGACTGCATCGATACGGATACCGCACGCGCATGGCTCGACAGCTATGCAGCGCTGGTCGCGGCCGCCGCACATGAACCGCAACGCACGACGGCCGCATTGCCGTGCGATGCGTCGCCGGTGTCGCGCCAGCCGCGTGACGGCCGGGCACTGCGTGTCGAGCATGCGGACATCGTTGCCGCGTTCGCGCGGCAGGCGGCTGCCTATCCGCATCGCGTTGCGCTCGCCGATGCATCGGCAGCGCTGACGTTCGCCGAACTCGACGACGCGTCAAACCGGATCGCGCACGCACTGAAACTGCGCGGCGTAACGGCCGAGGCGTCCGTGATCGTCTGCGTCGAACGTTCGGCCCGCTTCGTCGTCGGTCTGCTCGGTGCGCTGAAAGCCGGTGCGCTGGCCGTGCTGCTCGATCCGGCGCAGCCGGCCGCGCGACTGGCCGCCGCCGCCGCCGATTGCGGCGCGCGCTGGGCGCTCGTCGCGGACGCGGCCGCCTGGCCGGCCGGCACCGACACGCAACCGCTCGACGTCGATACGCTCGCGCAGGACGCGACGCTCGCCCATGCGGCCGGCGTACGTGTCGCGCCGCATCCCGAACAGGGCGCCTATCTGATCTATACGTCGGGCTCGACCGGCACGCCGAAGGGTGTTGTCGTGTCGCACGGCGCACTCGCCGACTATGTGCAGGGCATGCTCGACGAACTCGCGTTCGCACCGGACGCGTCGTTCGCGATGGTATCGACCGTCGCGGCCGACCTCGGCCATACGACGCTGTTCGGCGCGCTGTGCGCGGGCCGCACGCTGCACCTGCTGCCGGCCGCGTGCGCATTCGACCCGGACCTGTTCGCCGACGAAATGCGCCGCCGCGACGTCGGCGTGCTGAAGATCGTGCCGAGCCACCTGCAGGCGCTGCTCGACGCGCGCGCGCCGGCCGACGTGCTGCCGCGCCACGCGCTCGTGACCGGCGGCGAAACGCTGACGTGGGCGCTCGTCGCGCGTCTCGCCGCGCTCGCGCCGGCCTGCCGCGTGATCAACCATTACGGGCCGACCGAAGCGACGGTCGGCGCGATCGCGTGCGACACCGCATCGATCGCCGTCGACGCGCGCGATCCCGCGAGCGGCGTGCCGCTCGGCGCACCACTGCCGAATGCGCGCGCGCTGGTGCTCGATGCGTTCGGCGCATGCGTGCCGGCAGGCGCGACGGGCGAGTTGTATCTGGGCGGGCCGGGCGTGAACGGATCGCCTTCCTCGGGCGTATCGACGACCAGGTGAAAATTCGCGGCTATCGCGTCGAACCGGGCGAAGTGAGCGCGGCCGTACGCGCGGCCGGCCCGATCGCGCAGGCCGAAACGCTCGCGATCGAGTACGACGGCCGCCTGCGGCTCGCGACGTTCGTCGTGATGCGCGACGGCGCGGCATTCGACGAAGCCGCCGTGCGCGCGGCACTCGGCGCGACGCTGCCCGACTACATGGTGCCCGCGCAGTTCGTCGCGCTCGCGCGCCTGCCGGTCACCGCGAACGGCAAGATCGATCGCGCCGCGCTGCGCGAGCTGGCCGCCGTGCCGGTGACGGTCGCCGCGGGCGACGCGCCGCAGGGCCCGGTCGAAACAGCGCTCGCCGAAGTGTGGCAAGCGGTGCTGAAGGCGCCGAGCGTCGGCCGCGACGACAACTTCTTCGAACTCGGCGGCGACTCGATCCTCGTGCTGCAGGTGATCGCACGTGCCCGCAAGCGCGGCGTGCGCTTCACGCCGAAACAACTGTTCGACGGCCCGACGGTCGCCGAGCTCGCGCGCATCGCGAAGACGGTGGAGGCGGTCGCGGCGACGCCGACGCCAGTCCTGGCCGCGCCGGCTGCCGCGGCAATCCTGACACCGGCACAGCAGCGCTTCTTCGCACTCGACGTGCCGCATCCGGGCCACTGGAACCAGTCGGTCGCGTTCGACGTGCGCGGCCCGTTCGACGCCGATGCGTTCGCACGCGCATTCGACGCATTGCTCACGCATCACGACGCGTTCCGCCAGCGCTTTGCGCGCGACGCGAACGGCAACTGGCACGCAAGCGACGCGGCGAAGCCGCACGACGCGCTGCCGTTCGTCGAAGTCTCGGCACGCGACGAAACCGACGCACTGGCACGCTTCGACGCGTTGCAGCGCCGCCTCGACCTCGGCCGCGGGCCGCTCGCGTGCGCATGCGCGGCGCGGCTGCCGGACGGTTCGACGCAACTCTATCTGGCGATTCATCATGCGATCGTCGACGGCGTGTCGTGGCGCATCCTGCTCGACGATCTCGACTCGGCCTATCGGGCCGCATGCGAGCGCACGCCGGTTCGCCTGTCGCAACCGGGCCTGCGTGCGGATGCATGGGCGGCGCGGCTGGCACGAGCCGCGACAGACCCGGCATCGCCGTTCGCCGCCGAAACCGCATACTGGGCCGGGATGGCGCAGGGCGACGACCTCGTGCCCGATCATCCCGACGCACCGGCGACGAATGCCGATGCGGCCGTCGTCGTGCAGACGATCGACGCGGCATTGACCCGCGCGGCGCTGACCGATGCGCACGCAGCATATCGCACGCAGACGATCGAACTGCTGGGCGCGGCGCTCGCACTGGCGCTGACTGAAGCCGACGGCGCCGCTTCGTGCCGCGTCGAATTCGAAGGACACGGCCGCGAGGCGCTGTTCGACGATGCGGACGCGAGCCGTACGATCGGCTGGCTGACGAGCCACTATCCGGTGACGCTGCCGGTCGACGCGAGCGCACGCGACACGTTGTGCGCGGTCAAGGACACGCTGCGCGCGGTGCCGAACAAGGGGCTCGGCTTCGGCGTGCTCGCGCACTACGGCGATGCGGCGACGCGCGCGGCGCTGGCCGCCGTGCCGCGCCCGCGCGTCACGTTCAACTATCTCGGCCAGTTCGACGCGCCGCGCGATGCGACGCTCGTGCCGCGCTTCGGCGGCACCGGCACCGAGCGCGACCCCCAGGGCCCGCTCGGCAACACGCTCGCGATTCACGCATATCTGGATACCGATCGCGACGGCGCCCGCACGCTCAAGGTGCACTGGGTGTACGGCGCACCGCAATTCGAACGCGCGACGATCGATGCTTTCGCCGAACGCTTCGCGAGCGCACTGCGCGCGCTTGCCGATGCCTGCGCGGCACGTGTCGCGCATCGCGGCGGCGGTGCGACGCCGGGCGATTTCCCGCTCGCGCAGACGGCCGGCCTCACGCAGGCCGCGATCGAGCGCGCGCCGCTCGACTGGCGCACGATCGACGATGTCTATCCGCTGTCGCCGATGCAGCAGGGGATCCTGTTCCATGCGTTGTTCGCGCCCGGTCACGCAAGCTACGTGAACCAGCTCGTCGCGACCGCGACAGCGCTCGACGCCGACCGGCTCGCGGCCGCGTTCGCCGCGTCGGTCGCGCGCCACGACATCCTGCGCACCAGCGTGATGCCCGACGAAGCGGCGCCGCTGCAATGCGTGCATCGCCATGCGCAGATGCCGGTCGAACAGCTCGACTGGCGCGCGCACGGCGCCGCGTTCGACGCCGATTTCGACGCATGGCTCGCGGCCGACCGCGCCCGCGGCTTCGACTGGCGCGAGCCGCCGCTGATGCGGCTCACGCTGATCCGCGTGGCCGACGACGCCTGGCGTGTCGTGTGGACGCGCCACCATGTGCTGCTCGACGGCTGGAGCACCGCGCGCCTGCTCGCGGATGTGCTGCGCGACTATCGCGACCCCGATGCGGTGTCGCCGTTCGCGAGCCGCCCGGCGCTGCGCTATCGCGACTTCATCGCCTGGCTCGGCACGCGCGACCGCGACGCGGACGAACGCTTCTGGACCGAACGGCTCGCGCGCCTCGACGCGCCGACGCTGACCGCCGAGCGCGCGGCCGACCGTGCGGATGCCGAAATGGTCACGTGGCGTGCGACGATCGCCGCCGATGCGCTGGCGCGTGTCGCGCACACCGCACGGGCGCTGAAGCTGACCGTGAACACGCTGGTGCAGGGCGCCTGGGCGCTCGCGCTGCAGCGCATGACGCATCAGCCGGCCGTTGCGTTCGGCGCGACCGTCGCGGGCCGTCCCGATGCGCTCGCGGACGTCGACACGGTGCTCGGCCTTTTCATCAACACGCTGCCGGTGATCACGGCACCCGCGCCGCAACAGCGCGCGGCCGACTGGCTGCAGGCGCTGCAACGCGACAACGCAGCCGCTGCCGAGCATGCGCATACGCCGCTTGCCGACATCCAGCGCTGGGCGCGCGGCGCCGGCGGCGCACTGTTCGACACGCTGGTCGTGTTCGAGAACTACCCGGTCGACGACACGGCGCGCGACGCCGATCCGCGCGCACTCGCGCTGAGCGACGTGCGCAGCATCGAAGCGACCGATTTCGCGCTGACACTCGTGATCGAAAGCGGCGCCGAACTGACGATCGACTATGGCTACGACACCGCGCGTATCGATGCGCGGCAGGTCGAAACCTGGCACCGCGCGTTCGCCTGCGCGCTCGACGCGCTGGCCCGCACGCCGGACGCGCTGCTCGGCACGCTGTCGATCGCGGACGATGCGGCACGCGATGCGCTGGTACGCGCGCAGCACACCGCACAGACGTGGCCGCACGCGCAGCGCCAGCCGCTGCATCTGCAATTCGCCGACGCCGCACGCGCGACGCCGGACGCGATCGCACTCGAATACGCGGACTCGCATGGCCGTGTGCAACGCGCAACCTATCGCGAACTCGACCTGAGCACGGCGCGCGTCGCCGCTGCATTGCGCCGGCGCGGCGTGCGGCCCGACACGCCGGTCGCGCTGTGCGTCGAGCGCTCGTTCGACATGGTGACGGCGCTCGTCGGCGTGCTGAAGGCAGGCGCCGCGTACCTGCCGATCGATCCCGACTATCCGGCCGAGCGCATCGCGTACCTGCTGCAGGATGCACGTCCGGCCGTCGCGATCACGCAGGCCCATCTGCGCGCGCAGGTCGAGGCCGCACTCGGCGATGGCGCGGCGACGCAACTGCTGACGGTGGCCGATCTGCTTGCAGACGAACCGGACGAGATGCCCGCCGGCGTCGCAACCGACATCGACGATGCGCAGCTCGCGTACCTGATCTACACCTCCGGCTCGACCGGCAAGCCGAAGGGCGCCGGCAACACGCACGGCGCGCTCGCGAACCGGATCGCGTGGATGCAGCACGCGTACCGCCTCACGCGCGATGACGTCGTGCTGCACAAGACGCCGTTCGGTTTCGACGTGTCGGTGTGGGAATTCGTGTGGCCGCTCGCGATCGGCGCGAAGCTCGCGATCGCCGCGCCCGGCGACCACCGCGATCCGGCACGCCTCGCGGCCGCGATCCATGCGCACGGCGTGACGGTGCTGCACTTCGTGCCGTCGATGCTCGCCGCATTCGCCGCGTATCTCGACGATTTTGCGGCCGCCGCGCAATGCGACAGCGTGCGCCTGATCGTCGCGAGCGGCGAGGCGCTTGCGCCCGAGCTCGTCGCGAAGGTCGCGCGGCTGCTGCCGAACGCGACGCTCGTGAACCTGTACGGGCCGACGGAAGCCGCGATCGACGTGTCGCACTGGACGTGCGGTCCCGACGACGCGAATGCGATCGCGGTGCCGATCGGCCATCCGATCGCGAACCTGCAACTGCACGTGCTCGACGCGGCATGGCAACCGGTGCCGGCCGGCGCGACCGGCGAGCTGTATCTGGCCGGCGCGGGCCTCGCGCGAGGCTATCTCGGCCGCCCGGGGCTGACCGCCGAGCGCTTCGTGCCCGATCCGTTCGTGCCGGGCGCGCGCATGTACCGCACCGGCGACCTCGCGCGGCGTCGCGCCGACGGCGCGCTCGACTACCTCGGCCGCGTCGACACGCAGGTGAAGCTGCGCGGCCAGCGGATCGAGCCGGGCGAAATCGAGGCGTTGTTGCGCGCGGCGCCGGGCGTACACGACGCGGTCGTGATCGTGCGCGACGAGCAGCTGATCGCTTATATCGCACGTGGCGACGCGGGCCCGCTCGATCGCGCGGCGCTGCTCGATGCGTTGCGTGCGCAACTGCCGGCGTACATGGTGCCGTCGCAACTGATCGAGCTCGACGCGTTACCGGTCACGCCGAACGGCAAGTGCGACCGCCATGCGCTGCCCGCACCGGTGCGTGAAATGTCGGCAGCGGTCGAACTCGCCACCGACACCGAGCGCGCCCTCGCGGCGCTCTGGCAGCGCGTTCTGCACGTGGACGCGATCGGCCGCGACGACGATTTCTTCCTGCTCGGCGGCCACTCGCTGCTCGCGACGCAGGCGCATGCGCAGGCGAACCTGCACTGGGGCCTCGCGCTGCCGCTGCGCACGCTGTTCGACACCCGCACGCTCGCACGCTGCGCGGACGCGATCGATGCGGCATGCGCGGCGCGAGGCGAGACCGATGCGGCGAGCGCGATCGACGCGCTGCTCGGCGAACTGGAAACCCAATAAGGACGACGGATGACAAAGGTTCAACCCGACTGGCTCGCGCTCGCGACGCGTTTCGCGCAACTGCCCGACGCGCAGCGCGCCGTCTTCATCGACAAGCTCGATGCGGCCGGCATCGACTTTCGCGTGCTGCCGATCCCGCCGCGCACGCCGCGCAGCGACCGCGTGAGCGCATCGTTCGCGCAGACGCGGCTGTGGCTGCATGCGCGACTGATCGACGCGCCGGACGCGTATCACATCACCGAGCGGCTCGCGCTGACGGGCCCGCTCGACGCGCATGCGCTGCGGCTTGCTTGCGACGCACTGATCGCGCGCCATGAAGCGCTGCGCACGACCTTCGACGAAGCGGAGGACGGTGTCGCGCAGACGATCCATCCACCGCTGCGCTGCCCGTGGCGCGAGACCGATCTCGAAGCGCTGCCCGACGCGCAGCGCGGCGCGCGCGCCGACAGCGTCGCGACCGCCGACGAAGCCATTGCGTTCGATCTCGGCGCGGCGCCGCTCGTGCGTGCCCACCTGATCCGCTTCGACGCGACGCATCACTGGCTCGCGCTGACTGTTCACCACATCGTGTCGGACGGCTGGTCGTCGGGCGTGATGCTCGACGAGCTCGCTGCGTTCTATCGCGCCTATGCGTCGAACGAACCGGTGCCGCTCCCGCCGCTGCCGATCCAGTATGCGGACTACGCGCTGTGGCAGCGCCGCTGGCTCGACGCCGGCGAACGCGACCGTCAGCTCGCGTTCTGGCGCGAGCGGCTCGATCCGCAGCGCGGCGTGCTTACGTTGCCGGGTGCGGCCGCACGGCCCGCACGACGCAGTGCGCGCGGCGCGCGCCAGATGTTTTCGCTCGACGCGCGGATCGGCGCGCAACTGCGCGCCTTCGCGGCCGCGTCGGGTGCGACGCCGTTCGCGGTGCTGCTTGCCGCGCTCGATGCGTTGCTCGCCCGCGCGACGGGCGACGCGCGGATCTGCGTTGGCGTGCCGGCCGCGAACCGCGAACGCGCGGAGACGGGCGGCCTGATCGGGTTCTTCGTCAACACGCTCGCGATCGATGTCGACGTGCCCGCGCATGGCGATTTCTCGTCGCTGGTCGCGCGTACGCAGCGTGCGCTCGTCGATGCGCAAATGCACCAGGACGTGCCGTTCGAACAGGTCGTCGACGCGCTCGGCGTGCCGCGCAGCGCGAGCTACCATCCGCTGTTTCAGGTGATGGCCGCCTATGGCGAGCGCCGCGCGCTGCCCGCCCTGGGCGCGGCGTCGGCCGCGCTGTTGCCGTCCGGCACGCCGTCCGCGAAATTCGACCTGACGCTCGCCGTCGAGGCAACGCCCGACGGCACGTTCGACGCCGCCTTCATCTACGCGCTCGACCTGTTCGACGCGGACGCGATCGCGCGGCTCGCCGCGCGCTTCGCCTGCTCGGCGACGCTCGCGCGCCCCGACATGCCGATCGGCGATCTCGACTGGCTGCCCGCCAATGAACTCGCGCAACTCTTCGCGTGGAACGCGCCGGCGGGTGCGGCCGAGGCCGAACCGTTCGTGCCCAGGATGCAAGCATCGCCGCGCATGCGCAGGCGCGGCCCGGCGCGCGCGGCGTCGCCGACATCGATCGCGCATTCACGCGCGGCGAAGTCGACGCCCGCGCCGCACGCATCGCGCGCAATCTCGTCGCGGCCGGCGTGCGGCCCGAGATGCGCGTCGGCGTCGCGCTGCAGCGTTCGGTCGACCTGCTGGTCGCGCTGATCGCGGTGCTGAAGTCGGGTGCCGCGTTCGTGCCGCTCGATCCGGCCCATCCGCGCGAACGGCTCGCACAGATCGTCGGCGACGCGGGCATCGCGCACGTGCTGACCGACGCCGCGAGCGCCGCGTCGCTGCCCGATCTGCCGCAACTGCGCATCTGGCGAGCGGACCAGGTGGAGGCATTCGACGAAGCCGCTCAGGTCGAGCTGCCGGACGTGCTGCCCGGCCATGCGGCATATGCAATCTACACGTCGGGCTCGACCGGCAAGCCGAAGGGCGTGATCGTCGATCACGCGGCATTCGCGCGGCACTGCGTGGCGATCGCCGAGCGCTACGGCGCGAGCGAAAACGACGTTTTCCTGCTGTTCCAGTCGGTCAACTTCGACGGCGCGCACGAAGGATGGTTTTCGCAATACCTGTCGGGTGCCGCCGTGTCGGTGACGGCCGACGTGCTGTGGCCGCCGGCGCAGACCTGCGCGATGATGGTCCGCGACGGCGTGACGATGACCTACGTGCCGCCCGGCTGCGCCGCGCAACTCGCCGAATGGGCGCTCGCGCACGGCGCACCGCCGACGCTGCGTTCGCTGACCGTCGGCGGCGAGGCGACGTCGCGCGAAGCGTTCGCGATGCTGCGCCGCGCGATGCCGAACGTACGGGTGGTCAACGGCTACGGCCCGACCGAGACCGTCATCACGCCGACGTTGTGGATGTTCCGTCCCGGCGACGATCTCGCGGCACTCGGCGACGCCGCGTACCTGCCGATCGGCACGCTGGTCGGCGCGCGCACCGCGCACGTGCTCGACGAGCGGCTGCATCCGCTGCCGGTGGGCGTGATCGGCGAACTGTATCTGGGCGGCGAGGGAATCGGCGTGGCGCGCGGCTATCTGGACCGTCCGGCGCTGACGGCCGAGCGTTTCGTGCCTGACCCGTACGGCGCGCCGGGCGCACGCCTGTACCGCACCGGCGACCTCGTGAGGCGTCGCGCGGATGGCGTGTTCGACTTCATCGGTCGCGTCGATCATCAGGTGAAGCTGCGCGGGTTGCGCATCGAACTCGGCGAAATCGAGGCCCAGCTCGCCGCGCACGATGCGGTGCGCGAAGCATGCGCGGTCGTGCACGGGCAGGGCGCGCAGGCCCAGCTCGTCGCGTACGTCGAACTGAGCGCAGACGCGCAGGCCGCGGCGCAACCCGTCGAAGCCGCGACGCTCGATGCGCATCTGCGCCGCATGCTGCCCGACTACATGGTGCCCGCGCAACTGATCGTGCTCGACGCGCTGCCGCGCAATGCCAACAGCAAGGTCGACCGCGCGCGGCTGCCCGCGCCGGTGCGCGTCGAACGTGCATACGAAGCGCCGCACGACGGCGACGAGGCCGTGCTTGCGGCGATCTGGCGCGACGTGTTGAACGTCGTGCGCGTCGGCCGTGGCGATCACTTCTTCGACCTCGGCGGCCATTCGCTGGCCGCGGTGCGCGTCGCGACGCGTGTCGCCGAGCGGCTTCGCCGCGATGTGCCGGTACGCGCGCTGTTCGAAGCGCCGGTGCTGGCGCAATATGCGCGGCAGGTTGCCGACGCACCGCGCGCTGCATACGCCGGTGCCGCGGCGCCGGGCATCGCGGTGGTCAAACCCGATGCGCACGGTGTGTGGCCGCTGTCGCCCGCGCAGCTCGGCCTCTGGTTCCTGTGGCGCGCGCAGCCGGACAGCGCCGCGTACAACATTCCGGTCGCGCTGCGCGTGCGCGGTCCGCTCGACGTCGCTGCGCTGCGCGCAGCGTTTTCCGCTGCGGCAGCCGCGCATCCGGCGCTGCGCACACGGCTCGTCGTGCGCGACGGCATGCTGCCGGGCCAGCGGATCGAAGACGCCTCGACCGTCGCGTTGCCGGTCGTCGATCTGTCGGCACAGCCCGATGCGCTCGCTCGCGCGGCAGCGCTGACCGATGCGGATGCACTCGCACCGTTCGATCTCGTCGCCGATGCGCCGCTGTGGCGCGCACGCGTGCTGCGGCTCGGCGCCGATGATCACGTATTGTCGGTGACGATCCATCACATCGTGTCGGATGGCGAATCGATCGAGCTGTGGCTCGATGCGGTGCGCGCTCGCTATGTCGATAGCGTGCGCGGTGAAGCGGCATCGGCATCGACGCCCGCTGTGGAAAACCGCACGCTCGTCTTGCCTGCGCCATGCCACCCGGCCCGCGTCGCATACTGGCGCGACGCGCTGGCAGAGCTGCCGTCGTGCGTGCTGCCGCAGCGTGCGGATGCGCCGGCCGTCCCGCAATGGCGCGCGGCACGCATCGCGTTCGAGTTCGATGCGGCGCTGATCCGTACTGCGCGCGACGCAGCATCGGCCGCGCATGCGACGTTGCCGATGCTGCTGCACGCGGCGCTCAATACCGCGCTGTTCCGCGCGACCGGCGCGGCCGACCAGCCGGTCGGCGTGCTCGCGTCGACGCGCGAGTTGACGGGCGACGCGGCGCGCGATGCGCTGGGACTCTTCATCAATTCCGTCGTCGTGCGCACGCGTATCGGCGCGGCGGCCCGCCGCGCGGACGTGCTCGCCCAGGTGCGCGACACGGCGCTCGCCGCGTATGCGCATGCCGACGTGCCGTTCGCCGACGTCGTCGCGGCACTGCGCGCGCCACGCACGGCGCAGGCCAATCCGCTGTTCCAGGTGATGTTCAACTACCTGCGCCCGACCGGTGCGACTGCGCGCGACTGGGCCGGATTGTCGCTCGCCGAATTCGGCGACGTGCGGCATCGCGTCGTGTTCACGCTGGAGCTCGACGTCGTCGAACATCCGGACGGCCGCTTGAGCGCCGCGTTCTCGTATGCGGACGAACTGCTCGACGGCACGTTCGTCGACACGCTCGTCCGGCTGTATCACGACGAAGTCGCCCGTTTCGCCGGTGCGCCGGAAGCGATGCTCGGTGCGCCTGATGCGCGGGTCGCTGCACCCGCCGCGGACGCAGTCGCGCCGGTGCGCCATGCGGCGCACGGGCACGGCAGCGTCGGCCGCCCCGAACGCCGTTGCATCGCTCGCGGCGTTGTGGTCCGACACTTCGCGACGGCCGCGCCTGCGCCCGACGCCGATCTGTTCGAGGCCGGTGCGACGTCGTTCGACGTCGTGCGCTTCGTCGACGCGGCGAACCGCGCCGGTCGTCCGCTGACGGTGGCCGACGTGTTCGCGTCGCCGACGCTCGCTGCGCTCGGCGCATGCATCGGCACACCGGTCCAAACCGGCCTGGAGGTGCGCGATGCTGGCTGAAGTCCGCCCGGACGGAATCACGATGCCTGACACGCCGCCTCGTATTCGCGGGACGACCTGTTCGCCGCGCGTGACGCGGAGATCCGCGTTGCGCACGGCGATTTCATCGGCGCGCAGTCGCTGCGCGCGTAACTCGCGGACGACGGCACGCTGCGCCTCGTCGCATACAACCATCGCGCGGCGCCGGCCGACCAGCGCCGCGCGCTGCTGGCCGCGCTCGCCGCGGCGTTTTCCGACGATGTCCGCCGCGCGGCGATCCGGCTCGACCCGGCCGCGTGGCCGGCAGTCGCGCCCGACGCGCTGCGCGCGAGCGGCGTGCTCGCCGACGGTGGCCTGTGCATGCGCGAAGGCTGGGCGCAACAGGCGGACTCCAGGCGCGTCGGTGCGCATCTGCCTTGCGCGACGCTGCCGATGCTGACCGACGGCCGGCGTCCTCCGCGCCGCCCGCCGGCGCCGCGCGGCGACGTGTACGCCCGCGACCTGCCGGCGCTCGGCGTGCGCTTCACGCTGCGCGGCTGGCAGCCGGGCGAGGACGCCGCGCGCGTCGCGCGCTGGTTCGACGAGCCGCGCGTGCGCGACGGCTGGCCCGGCACGCAGCCCGGCGCGGACGGCACGGCGCCCGATGCCGATCCGCACGTAACGCCGCTCGTCGGCTGCTTCGACGGCGAGCCGTTCGCGTACTTCGAAGCGTTCTGGCTGAAGGAAGACCCGCTCGCACCGCACGTCGGCGCGCGCGACTACGACCGCGGCCTGCGGATGCTGGTCGGCGAATCGCGCTGGCGCGGCCCGCATTGCGTGGCGGGCTGGCTGCCGTCCGTCGTCCATTACCTGTTTCTCGACGATCCGCGTACCGAAGCGCTCGGCTGCGCGGTCCCGGCCGGCCACGCGCGGGTCGTCGACATCCTCGCGCGGCATGGCTTCGCGCGGCAGCGCCGTCTGGCGCTGGCCGACGCGCAGCCGCTGTGGATGCACGCGCTGCGCGAGACGTTCTTCTCCGGCCGTCATGTCTGACGGGCCGGTTTCACCGACAAGGGAGCTGAGAGACATGCAGAGAGAAACCGTATTCGACCTGATCGGCGTCGGCTTCGGGCCGTCGAATCTGGCGCTGGCCGTGCGCCTTGCCGAGCGCGGCGGTGCGCGCCCGTTCGCGCATTGCTTCGTCGAACGCCAGCCGGAGTTCGGCTGGCATCGCGGGATGCTGCTCGACGACTGCCGGATGCAGATCTCGTTTCTGAAGGATCTCGTCACGATGCGCGATCCGAAGAGCCGCTATACGTTCATCAACTATCTGTTCGAACGGGGCCGGCTGAACGAATTCGTCAACCTGAAGAATTTCTATCCGACCCGCGTCGAATTCCACGACTACCTGAGCTGGGTCGCGGAAGCGTTCGACGAGCACGTCCATTACAGCGAGACCGTCACGGCGATCGAGCCCGTGCGCGGCGACGGCGCGCGCATCGACGCGCTGCGCGTGCTGTCGCGCGATGCCGCGGGCCACGAGCGCCAGCGCGTGACACGCGCGCTGTCGGTCGGCGTCGGCGGCACGCCGGCGGTGCCGGACGCGTTCGCCGCGCTCGGCCGGGACCGCGTGATCCACTCGTCGTCGTATTTGACCGACATCGACCGGCTGGTCGCGTCGCCGGACGGCGAGCGCCGCCGCGTCGCGGTGATCGGCGCGGGGCAGAGCGCGGCCGAGGTGTTCATCGACCTCGCGCGCCGCTTCCCGCACGTCGACGCGAGCCTCGTGATGCGCGCCGGCGCGCTGAAACCGGCCGACGACAGCCCGTTCGTCAACGAGATTTTCAGCCCGGCGTTCACCGATGTCGTTTACGCACTGCCGCAGGACGCGCGCCGCGCGCTGCTCGAGCGCTATCGCGACACCAACTACGCGGTAGTCGACCGGCCGCTGATCGAGCAGATCTACGAAATGCTGTACCTGCAGCGCATCGACGGCACGCCGCGTCATGCGCTGCTCGCGAACAGCGCGATCGAAGCCGCGGTGCGTGCCGCCGACGGCCGCATCGAGCTGACGCTGCGCGACCGGATGAACGGCGCCACGCGCGTCGAGCGCTTCGACGCACTCGTGCTCGCGACCGGCTACCGGCGCGACACGCATTCGGCGCTGCTCGAAGGGCTCGCGCCGTACCTGGGAGACGCGCTCACGCGCGGCGACGTGACGCGCGACTACCTGCTCGCGACGCCCGAGCACTTCGCGCCGCGCATCTACCTGCAAGGCTGCTGCGAAGACAGCCACGGTTTGTCCGACACGCTGCTGTCGGTCCTCGCACGCCGCGCGGACGAAATCTGCGCGTCGCTCGAAGACGGGAGCGCGCCCGGCCATGACGACGGCGCGGCCCGGGCAGTACATGAACAACGACATCAAAACGGGGTGAGCGCGGGCCGGATGGCTTTCGCTCTTTGACAAAGGCGCGGTCGGAGACCGCATAAAAAACTGGAGCAGAGAAAGATGGAGTGGGCAACAGGCACGCGTTTGCGTGCGATCGCAGCCGCGGCAAGCGTGGCGTTCGGGACCGCGGCGGCAGGGCACGCATTCGCCCAGACGGCGCCGGCCGTGAACGCAGGCGCTGCGGCGCCGGTCAGCAGTGCGCAGAACGGCACGGCGGCGAGTGCGGCGGCCGGTGCATCGAGCGGCGCGGCGACCGGCACGCTGCCGGCGATCAACGTCAACGCGGGCTCGGAAGGCGACGGCACGGTCGGGCTCGTCGCGAAGCGCAGCCGCAGTGGCACGAAGACCGACACCCCGATCACCGAAATCCCGCAGACGATCAACGTCGTCACGGCACAGCAGATCGAGATGACGGGCGCGACCGACGTGAACGCGGCGCTGCGCTACGTGCCCGGTTTCTCGTCGTACGGTTCGGACAACCGTTCCGACTGGTACGCGGCGCTGCGCGGCTTCACGCCGACCGCCTACGTGAACGGGCTGCAGGTGCCGAACACGCTCAACCTGTCGAGCTGGCGCGTCGATCCATACATGATCGACAGCATCTCGGTGCTGCGCGGGCCGACCTCGGTGCTGTACGGCGCGGGCGACCCGGGTGCGATCATCGACGTGCAGACCAAGACCGCCGACGGCGAGCGCGTGCGCGAAGCCGGCGTGCAGATCGGCAACTATGCGCGCAAGCAGTTCATGATCGACGTAGGCGACAAGCTCGACCCGGACGGCCAGTATGCGTACCGGTTCGTCGGTGTCGCGCGCGACGGCAACGCGCTGTCCGGCCCGAACAACGACCAGCGCGTGTCGCTCGCGCCGTCGTTCCGCTGGCGCCCCAACGCGGATACGTCGCTGACGCTGTCCGCGACGTACCTGCAGGACTGGGGCGACATCTCGTCGAACTTCCTGCCCGCGCAGGGCACGGTGCTGCCGAACCCGAACGGTCAGATCAACCAGGACATCTACGAAGGCGATGGCAGCTTCAACTACTACCGCAAGAAGCAGTGGTCGCTCGGCTACCAGTTCGAGCAGAAGCTGACGCCGGCGTGGACGTTCCGCCAGAACACCCGCCTGATGCACCTGTCGCTCGACAACGGGTCGGTGTGGGGCGCGGGCTTCGCCGACGACACCCTGACCGACGTCAACCGCTGGGCCGGCGTGTTCCAGATGAACTACAGCCGCTTTGACATCGACAACAACCTCGAGGGCCGCTTCGCGACGGGCCCGCTCCAGCACACGCTGCTGCTCGGTTTCCAGTACAACCGCCAGACCGCGACCGACAGCGAATGGCTGGCCGCCGCACCGACGCTGAACCTGTACAACCCGGTCTATACGCCGGTCACGCTGTCGGTGTTCTCCGATCCGAACACCACGTACCGGACCAACACGTACACGACGATGAACACGTTCGGCCTGTACGCGCAGGATCAGATCAAGTGGAACCGCTGGACGCTGACGCTCGGCGGCCGCGAGGACTGGGTCAACATGCGAATGGACGACCGCGCGGGCGGCACGCAGTCGAAGGCCGACGTGACGGCGTTCACGGGCCGCGTCGGGCTGACGTACGAGGGCGACTATGGCCTGTCGCCGTATGTCAGCTACGCGACGTCGTTCAACCCGCTGATCGGCGTGAGCCTGTACGGCGGCGGCCTGCCGCAGCCGACGCGCGGCAAGCAGATCGAGGCCGGCCTGCGCTGGCAGCCGCCCGGCAAGAACATGATGCTGAACGCGGCGATCTACCAGATCAACCAGACCAACGTGCTCACGCCGACGCCGACGGATCTCGATCCGGCCGGCACGACGCAGATCCAGACGGGTGAAGTGCGCTCGCGCGGGATCGAACTGAGCGCGACCGGCAAGCTCACGCGAAACCTGTCGGTGATCGCGTCTTACGTCTACCAGGACGTGAAGAACGTGAAGGCCAACGACGATTCGCTGAACAACTGGCCGGTCGACATTCCGCGTCCGCGCCAGATGGCGTCGCTGTGGACCGACTGGACGTGGCACACGGGGCCGCTCGCGGGCTTCGGCCTCGGCGGCGGCGTTCGCTATCAGAGCGCGTCGGCCGGTGCGTCCGACAACTCGCTGTCGGTCTCGAGCGTCACGCTGTTCGACGCGGGCGTGCATTACGACATGCGTAACTGGCGCTTTGCCGTGAACGGGACCAACCTGTTCAACCGCCACTACATCAGCGGTTGCCAGTCGGCGAACGTCTGCATTTTCGGCACCGACCGCACGGTGATCGCCACCGCGAAATACAACTGGTGACGCCGCGCGCCGCGGCGTGCCGGCCGGCCTTCGGGCCGGTCCGCGCGAGCCGCGGCGGCGCCGTCCGCTTTTTCCACGACGCCTCCATGCCGAAGAAAAATCTCGTCTATATCCAGTCGCTGCGCAATGGCGCGGCCGATCGCGCCGGCCAGCCGGTCGCTTACCGGGGCGGCACGCGCTACATGAAGGCGCCGCTCGAATTCCTTGTCGAACGCCTGAACGATTCAACGCTCGGCGAGCGCTATGCGCTCCAGGGCGTGATCGTCGACGACGACGAAGGCTCGCCGGCCGACCGCGCGAAGGTCGCAGACTACGGGTTCGCGCGCACGCCGGGCCGCCCGTGGATCCTGCCGGAAGGGCTGACGGTGCAGGGCCGGCTCGTCGACGAACTGTTCTGCACGATTGCGTCGACGTATCGCCGGCTGCCGCGCGATGCGCGTGAGCGCGTGACGGGCAAGCAGGCGTTCGAGCGCCGGCTGCTCGAACGCCTGCTCGAGCTCGACGCCGACGTGGTTGTGCTCGACGGGCTGCTCGTGATCCTCGACGAGCTCGTGCGGCCCGGCGCGCGCTTTCACCGGCGCATCGCGAACATCCACCCCGGCATCACGGCCGACGATTCACCGTACCAGCGGCGCGGCGCATGGGCGACGCTCGATGCGCTGCACGGCGCGCGCGGCGAGCGCGTCGACTGGGCAAGCGGCGCGAGCACGCGCGTCGAACCCGTGACGATGACGGGTGCATCGTTTCACTACGTCGACAACGGCATCGATTCCGGCGAAGTGATCTGCGACGTGCTCGACACGCCGATCGCGCCGGACGACACGATTCTCGAACTGCGCTGGAACAACTTCCAGCGCAGCCTGTTTCCGGCGCTCGAGCGGGGGCTGCACATCCTCGCCGACCGCCACGACGCGGGAGCACTGTGATGGAAGACACGCTGACGAAACCGGCTGGTGCGGCAGATGCCGTCGAAGGCGAGGTGGCCGCGGCGCTCGACGGCGCGGCGCATGCGAGGACGCAGCCGACGTCTCCCGTCGAGCGCGCGCTCGATGCATGGCGGCCCGACGATCCGCCGGCCGCGCTGCTCGCGGAATTCGTCGCGCTGTTCAACACGGATACGCGGCACGATATGGCGACGGTGTCCGTGCCGCTGGGGAGTGCCGATCCGGCGGCCATCGCGTCGTACGTCGACCGCGCGGTGCGCGGGGGCGTGATCGACGGCGCGCAGATCGAAGGCGGCCGGTTGCGCCTGAATGCATCGCGCGCGACGTTCTGGCAGAACCCGCAACCGTGGCTGACGGCGCCCGCATCGAGCGGGATGCCGCTGCGCTACGCGATCACGAACGGCCATCGGCATCCGGTGCGACCGCCGTCGCCGGCCGGCGAGATCTATGCGCGCTACATGCCGCAGGTCGGGATGACGTTCAGCCTGCGCACCGTCGACGTCGACACGCATGCGCAGCTTTTCAGCGACTGGATGAACCTTGATCGCGTCGCGCACTTCTGGGATCAGCGCGGCACGCGCGACGAGCACGCCGCGTATCTGACGGAGCGGCTCGCCGATCCGCACATGCATCCGATGATCGGCTATTTCGACGACACGCCGTTCGGCTATTTCGAGTTCTACTGGGCGAAGGAGGATCGGCTCGCGCCGTTCTACGATGCGCACGACTACGATCGCGGGCTGCACCTGCTGATCGGCGACTCGCGGTTCCAGAGCGCGGGCAAGCTGCATGCGTGGTGGAGCGGGGTGCTGCACTACATGTTCGTCGACGAACCGCGCACGCAGCGGCTCGTGGGCGAGCCGCGGGTTGATCACGTGCGGCATATCGCATACATGCACCGGCTCGGGTTCTACACGCTGAAGGAATTCGATTTCCCGCACAAGCGCGCGGCGCTGACCGTGATGGAGCGCGAAACGTTCTTCGACACTTTCCGGTTGCCGTGACCGGACGGGGACGCGCGGCGGCCGGGTGACGTGCCTCGCGACCTGCCGGGGTGGGCATCGGCCGTTCGGGATATGGATCAGCCGGGCCGCATGAGGAAGAATGGATTTCCTTCCCATCCACGACAGGTCGTGACGATATGGCCAGTACACTCGCCACAGCGCGGGGCGCGCCTCCCGGTCCACGCCCCCGGCATTGACATATGCCAACATATGCCTGGAATGGGCGCATCGAACTCCCGAGGAGTGGCTCATGCGCACCGTTTCCATTTTCAAGACCGCCCGTAACCAGGCAATCCGTATCCCGAAGGACATGGAATTCGAGGGCGTAACCGAGCTCGAGATCCGCCGCGAGGGCGATACGCTGCTGCGTCCGGGGCGACCGACATGGCTGTCGTTCGCGAACGAACCTCTGGCCGATTCCGACTTCCTCATCGAGCGCCCGGCCGTCGTCGAAACCGGCCGTTTCGACCTGTCCGGCGCCGATCACGACGCCTCGCCGGAGTCGGGCCAGTGACGACGCTCTACATGCTCGATACGAACATCCGTTCGTTCATCATGCGCGAGCGGCCGCCCGTGGCGTTGTCCCGGCTGCAGTCGTGCGTCAATGCGCAGCACCGGATCGTCGTGTCGGCGATCACCTATGCCGAAATGCGATTCGGCGCCGTGGGCAAGAAGGCATCGCCCAGGCATGCGGAACTCGTGACGGCCTTCGTCGCAAGGCTGGACGGCGTGCTGTCGTGGGATACGGCCGCAGTCGACGCAACGACCGCGGTTCGAGCCGGGCTCGCGGCACGCGGCACGCCGATCGGCGCAAACGATGCGTCGATCGCCGGCCATGCGATTGCCGCCGGCGCGGTGCTCGTGACGAATAACAGTCGTGAATTCAGTTGCGTCGCGGGGTTGTCCGTCGAAGACTGGACAATGTCGGCCTAACGTGCGTTCCCGCAAGTGAAAAAGTCATGTCCCGGTTCGGGCGGCTGACACGTACATCGGCAGACTCGGAATGGGCTCGAACAACGCCTCGATATCGTCGGCCGAGAACTTGACGTTTCCCGATGCGTTATCGGCGAGTATGGCATCGATGGAAAAGAGGAGTCAGATCGACGACATGCACGGCATTTTACGCCCGCAAGTCTCGAGGGCGCGTCTCGCATCTTGCTGGCGCGCCCCGGACTGTTTGTCGTACTGCCGCTCATCTTCGGCATGCGGATAGATACCCGTGATAGCGATCGACGCATCATGCAGGTTCTTCCGGATGAAGCGCAGGCCGGTGTCGGCGATGCACGTCACGCCCGGGAAACGGGCCGATCCGTGAGGAAGGCGCCGCGGAACGCGTCGAGATACCGGTCTGCGTCGTCGTTGAATTCACCAGGCAACAGCGCGAACGCACGTGCCAGCAGGTCCTGCCCGAGCATCGCGTAAATCGCTTCGTCGGATAACAGCGCGTGAATGGCGTCGCGCGTGGGCGGCAACGCAATTCGCTTTGCATCGCGCGCCAGCAACGCCGCCGCCGCCAGTTCCGGCTGGAAGCCATGCAGTTCCACGAGATCGGGCGCAACGTCCCAAATGCGCTCGCGATTGCCCGCGTCGTGAAAATGCGTGAGCAGGAACAGCAGGTCGTACGCGTCGCTGTTCTGGCGCGCGCGCCGGTCCTTCCACGCAAGCAGTTTCAGCAGCACGAGTGCCGGCAGGCTGGCCACCGGCACCACGACGCCCGCGCCGACCGACACGGGCAGCGCCGTATCGACCGCTTCCTGGAAACCCAGCACGTTCAGCACGAATTCGCCGCCGGGCGGCCACGCGATTTCGCCGGGCGGCGTTTCGAGCGGCCCGAAGGGCACGAGATCGAGCTCCGTGCGAAACCCCTGCGTGCCGCTGTCGAACAGCAGCTTTTGCTGATGCTTCGGCGTGTGCGCGAATTGCCCGGTCGCGACGAGCGCATCGACGAGCTGCGCGTGAAACGGCCAGCTCACCGCGCACACCGCGATGTCGACGTCCCGCGTCGCGCGCACCGGCCGGATGCCGTGGACGTGCCACATCAGGATGTCGCGCGCGGTCGCGCCGGCGACGACGAATGCCGCGTCGAGCCGTGTGCAGGCCGCGCCGACCGCACGCAGCAGCGAGAGCGCGGCCGGCTCGAGCGGCCGGCGCGGGTCGACTTCAAGCGGGCGGATGGGCGAGGTATCGGTCATGGATCTGCTCGGCGGCGGCAAGATTGCGGCCGTCTCCGGACGAGACGAGATCCGCGTAGATCAGGAGCGGCGGCACGAGCGGCACCTCCTGCTCGCGCCAGTCGAGTGCCGGCGACGGCGGCCAGAACGCTTCGAGCAACTCGACGTCGCCGCGCTCGTCCGGACGCAGGCGCGCCTCGAGCAGCAGGCGGTTCGGCACGGTGCGGTGCGTATAGACGGTGATCGCGGCCGGTTTCAGGTCGTGCGTCAGCAGGTCGGCTGCCGGTTCGCCGCCGAGCCGCGCACCGAACGCCGCGAAATCGAAGTCGCGCCACCAGTCGGGCGCAAGCGCGGCAAACCGCCGGGCCGGCAGTTTCGCGCGCAGCCGGCTCGGGTACAGTGCGACCCATTCCTGCACGAAGCGCGGCCAGTCGGGAATCAGGCGCTCGCCGTTGCGCCGCTGCGCGACGAGGCCGCGCGCAATCAGATCGTCCATCGCGAGATTGACGGTGCCGAGCGCGACGCCCGACTCGGCGGCGATCGCGCGATACGGCTGCGCGACAAGCCCCGGCTGCGTGGCGATCGCGAACATCACGGCGAGCCCCTTGGGCGTCGTTGCGCGCGAGGCCTGACGGCGCGGCGTGCGGGCAGGTTTCGGCCGGCCGGCGATCATCACGGTGGCCTCCGGCTGGATCAGGCTCGCATTGCCGGCGGTATCGAGAAACGGAATGTCGTGCTCGGTCAGGCGGGCGGCCAGTTCGGCAGAAAAATAAGGCGCGACCAGCATCAGCGGCCGTTCGCCCGGCGCCGGCGTGCCGCCGCGGCGACGCAGCAGCGCGAGCGCGCCCTGCAGCGATTCGACGCCGACGCTCACGGCCGCCGGCATTTCGAAGGTCTGCCCAGCGATGTCGAAGCGGATCATTGCGTCGGCACGCGCCTGGCCCGCCGCCGGCACGCGCACGGGCCGAGCATTGAAGCGTCGGGTCGCGCGCGCGAACGCGGCGCAGGCCTCGTCGAGCACGTGCTGTTCCGATATCGGGAGAGGAGCGTTCGCGGGCATCACGGAGGATCGCTTGTTCACTGTTTTGTCAGTGTACACAAAAAATGTACAGCTTTCAAAAAATGAACAAATTCTCTCAACCATTTGATGTAAATGAAGTATTCCAGGATGATGGGCAACAGAAAACGACACCCTCCGCATGAAAAATCGATCACGAACGCATGGTGTCGGGTGGACCGATCGAATGCGGCAGTCGTCCGGATGGACAGCGCTTCCGGGCGCCGCGCGCTTCGTCCCGCGCCGGCATGATCAACCAGCAACCAGTAGTTGTCGCCACGACGACTTTATGTCTGTCCGGTTGTCGCTCAACGGACTATCCTTGCCTGCACATTCCCCACTGGACAACAGGAGACGACACCGTGACGCACAGCGTGATCCCCGCAGGCCTCGCCGACGAAATGATCGAGATCCGGCACCGCATCCATGCTCACCCCGAGCTGGGTTTCGAGGAATTCGCGACGAGTGACCTCGTCGCCGAGCAGTTGCAAGGGTGGGGCTACACGGTGCATCGCGGGCTCGGCGGCACGGGCGTCGTCGCGCAGTTGAAAGTCGGCAACGGCACGCAGCGCCTCGGCCTGCGCGCCGACATGGACGCGCTGCCGATCCACGAATCGACCGGCCTGCCGTACCAGAGCACGATCGCCGGCAAGATGCACGCATGCGGCCACGACGGCCACACGGCGATGCTGCTCGCGGCCGCGAAGCACCTGGCGCGCGAGCGCCGTTTCTCCGGCACGCTGAACCTGATTTTCCAGCCGGCCGAAGAAGGGCTCGGCGGCGCGAAGCAAATGCTCGACGACGGGCTGTTCGATCTGTTTCCGTGCGACGCGATCTTCGCGATGCACAACATGCCCGGTTTCCCGACGGGCAAGCTGGGCTTCCTGCCGGGGCCGTTCATGGCGTCGTCGGATACCGTGATCGTCGACGTGCAGGGGCGCGGCGGCCACGGCGCGGTGCCGCACAAGGCGATCGATCCGGTCGTCGTGTGTGCGCAGATCGTCGTCGCGCTGCAGACGATCGTGTCGCGCAACGTGTCGCCGCTCGACATGGCGATCGTCACGGTCGGCGCGATCCACGCGGGCGAGGCGCCGAACGTGATTCCCGATCGCGCGCAGATGCGCCTGTCCGTGCGCGCGCTGAAGCCCGAGGTGCGCGACCTGCTCGAAACGCGCATCAAGGAAGTCATTCACGCGCAGGCGGCCGTGTTCGGCGCGACCGCGACGATCGACTACCAGCGGCGCTACCCGGTACTCGTCAACGATGCGGAGATGACCGCGTTCGCACGCGGCGTCGCGCGCGAGTGGGTCGGCGAAGCGAACCTGATCGACGGGATGGTGCCGCTCACCGGCAGCGAGGATTTCGCGTTCCTGCTCGAGCAGCGGCCGGGCTGCTACCTGATCATCGGCAACGGCGACGGGGAGGGCGGCTGCATGGTGCACAACCCCGGCTACGACTTCAACGACGCGGCACTGCCGACCGGTGCGTCGTACTGGGTCAGGCTGGCCGAGACGTTCCTGGTGTGACGGATGGCGCGTGAGGTCCGGGGCCGTGCATGCGTGCGCTGGTCCCGGCTGCCCGAGACCAATTGGGACATCGGCCAGGCTAGAACGCGTCCCCGCCGAACAACGCCGCCGCCGCATCCGGATTCGACGGCCAGTACATGTGCATGTACGTCGCGACGATCGCGCCCGCGCGATAAACGGCTTCGCCGCTGCCAGCCTCGCCATCGGGCCGGGCGGCGGTCGCGACCGGCACCAGCGGCGTATCCAGCCGAGAATAATGAAACGTATGACCGCGCATCGGCCCGGTGCACGTATCGAGTCGCTGCATGCCGAGCGCCGCGAACCGGCGCTGCATTGTCGCTTGGCCTGACAGCAGTCCGAGCATCGGCGTCGTGACGCCCTCCACGTCGGTCAGCGATTCGCACAGATACACCATCCCGCCGCATTCCGCGACGATCGGCCGACCGGCCGCCGCGTGCATGCGAATCGTCCGCGCGGTCACGGCATTCGCCGCCAGCGTCGCCGCATGCAGCTCCGGATAGCCGCCCGGCAGGAACAGCGCATCGCAATCGTCGGGCACGGGTTCGTCGGCAAGCGGCGAAAAGAACCGCAACTGCGCGCCGAGCGTATCGAGCAGCGCGAGATTGGCCGGATAGATGAACGAGAACGCCGCATCGCGGGCGATCGCGATTCGCTTGCCGGCGAGCGCGCGCGGCAGCAGAGCGACAACGTCCGGTTCCGCGAACGTGACGGCAGGCGGCAACTCGGCAAGCGCGGTGTGCGCGAGCACGTCGGCCGCGCGATCGAGCCGTGCGTCGAGATCGTCGATATCGGCCGGCTGGTGCAGCCCGAGATGCCGCTCCGGCAGCGCGATGCCCGCATCGGCCGGCACGTGCCCGAGCCAGCGCAAGTCGTCGGGCAGCGCCTGCCGCAGCAGTTCCGCGTGGCGCGGCGACCCGACACGGTTCGCCAGCACGCCGTAAAACGGCACCCCGGGCCGGAACCGCGCGAGCCCGAACGCGATCGCCGCGAAGGTTTGCGCCATCGCCTTCGCGGAAATCACCGCGACGACCGGCACGCCGAACGTCGTCGCGAGATCGGCACTGCTCGGCGTGCCGTCGAACAGCCCCATCACGCCTTCGATCAGGATCAGGTCGGCGTCGCGCGCGGCCTCGGCGAGCAGCGCGCGGCATCCGGCTTCACCGACCATTCCGAGGTCCAGCGCATGCACGGGCGCGCCGCTCGCGCGCTCGAGCAGCATCGGATCGAGAAAATCGGGCCCGGTCTTGAACACGCGCACGCGCCGGCCGAGCCGCCGGTGCAGCCGCGCGAGGCCGGCCGTCACCGATGTCTTGCCCTGTCCGGACGCGGGTGCGCTGACGAACAGCGCGGGGCAGGCCGGCATCGGTCAGAACTCCACGCCGCGCTGTGCCTTTACGCCTTGCTCCTTGTACGGATGCTTGACGAGCCGCATTTCGGTGACGAGGTCGGCCGCGTCGATCAGCGCATCGGGCGCATGCCGCCCGGTGACGACGACATGCACCGCATCCGGTCGCGCGGCGAGCGTCGCGAGCACTTCGTCGAGCGGCAGGTATTCGTACTTCAGCACGGTGTTCAGCTCGTCGAGGATCACCATCCGGTATTCGCCGCTTTCGATCATCCGGCGCGCCTCGTCCCAACCCTTGCGGGCGGTCGCGATGTCGGCGTCGCGGTTCTGCGTGTTCCATGTATAGCCGTCGCCCATCGTCACGAAGTCGCACTCCGCGACCGCGCCGAGGAAATCGCGCTCGGACGTGTGCAGCGCGCCCTTGATGAACTGCACGACACCGAGTCGCATGCCGTGGCCGAGCACGCGCACGGCCATGCCGAACGCGGCCGTGCTCTTGCCCTTGCCGTTGCCGGTGTTGACGATCAGCAGGCCCTTCTCGTGCGTGGCGGCGGCCTGCTTCTTTTCATGGCCGGCGCGGCGGCGTTCGGTCATCCGTTGATGGGATTCGGCATCGGTCTTCATCGGGAGTCGTCCTGTCGAAAGCGAAACAAAGGGTTCAGAGCGGGCCGGCGAGTGCAACCGTCACGCCGCCCAGGATGGATTTGGGGCCGAGCAGCCGGCCATGCGGCGCCGCGAGCTGCGCACAGGGTTCGGCCACGCCGGCGACGCCGAAACGCGCAAGCGCGGCCGCCGACGGCACACTCGGCGCCGGTTCGGGACAATGCGCGAGCTGCGCCGCGTCGAATGCGACGAGCGGCCAGCCGCGCCGCGCGCACAGCGTGCGCAGCGCACGCGCGCGGGCCTTGTCGGCGAGCGTCGCGACGACGGCCGGCTCGACGGCCGGGTAACGCGCGAGCGCTGCGCGGATCGCGGCATCGAGTTGTGCGGCCGTCACGCCCGCGCGGAAACCGACGCCGAGCGCGACGCGCATCACGCGCCGCTACCGCCGAGCGCCGCGCGCACCGCCGGGTCGTCGGCAAGCGCCGCGACCCGGCCGATCACGACTGATCGCCGGCGAGCCGACTACCGGTCGCGCCGACGCGTTCGACCACCGTATCGAGCGTCGCGAGCACGTGCCGCTGCCCGTCACGCGTCGCGTTCTCGATCGCCGCGCACGGCGTGTCGCCGGCCAGCCCGCCGTCGCGCAGCGCGGCCGCGATCGCGTCGAGCCGGCGAATGCCCATGTAGATCACGATCGTCATGCGCGTGGCGGCCAGCGCGCGCCAGTCGGGTTCGTCGGCGCCCGCACCGTGGCCCGTGACGAAGATCACGCCCTGCGCGTCGCCGCGATGCGTGACGGGAATGCCGAGCGCGGCCGGCGCGGCGATGCCGGCCGTGATGCCGTTGACGACTTCGACCGGGAACCCGGCCGCACCGAGTGCGAGCAATTCCTCGCCGCCGCGGCCGAACACGAACGGATCGCCGCCCTTGAGCCGCGCGACGCTGCGGCCCGCGCGCAGGTGCGCGAGCATCGCGGCGACGATCGCGTCCTGCGGCGTCGACGCATGGCCACCGCGCTTGCCGACATGCTCGATGCGCGCGTCGGCGCGCGCGTGGCACAGCACGTCGGGGTTCACGAGATCGTCGACGAGCAGCACGTCGGCCGCGGCGATCGCGCGCACGGCCTTCAGCGTCAGCAGATCGGCATCGCCCGGGCCGGCGCCGACGAGCCATGCGCGGCTCATCGCGGGCGGCACGGCGCGCACCGTGTCGAAGCAGTGGAAAGGGGAAAGCGGGCGGCACATCGGCTGCCGACGGACAGGCAAGACATGATCGATCGAGCGAAGCCCGCGCGAGCGCGGGCGGAATACGCACCCCATCCGTCCCCCGCGGACCGGGCGTTCGGCGAGCATCGGGCTCGCCCCTTGCGTCGGCCGGTATCCGGGCTGGCCGCTTGCCAGGCCGCAGCCTTCCCGCCCGCTGAAGGGCAGTGGCATCGCGGGCGGCCTGGGCGCGCGCGCGGCAAGCGCGGCGCGCGGGCGGCGTACCGTTGCGGGGACAGCACAGGCCGGGCGGACATTCGCCTCCTGTTTCCCGTTTGACTGCATGCGCGCAAATGCGCGTGCGAGCACCGAACGCGGCGCATACGATAGCACAGCGACCGATTCGCGCGAACCCGTCACGCGGGCGCCGGATGCGGCTTCCCGCACGGTGCCGCGGCCGTGCCGAACATCCCGCGGTAGCCCGTTTCGCCTTGACGCTCCCCGCACCGCCGCCTACACTCGCACGCGTTTTGGTGCTCGCGCGCGCTCCTCCGGCGCGCGCAGTTAAACGGGAAACAGGGAGCGTGACTGCGCCGCAGTCGAGCCAACCTGTGCTGCCCCCGCAACGGTAAGCGAACGCGTCGCGCCCAGCGCGATGCAGCGCCGCTTCGCCGCATGCCAGCCGCATGCGGACGACCGCCACTGGATGCCGCGTGCATCCGGGAAGGCGAAGCGGCGTGTTCGTCAGCCCGGATACCGGCCGAAACGTTGGGGTTCAGCGCCGCGGGGAGGCGGCGCATCGTCCACGGCCGCAGCACGCCCGACGCCCGAGCGTTTCCCGCTTTCTTCGCCGATTGGCCCGCCGCGCCTGCGCGCCCGGGCCGGCGCGACGAACGGCAGGCAGCGCGGGAGCAGGGCCCACGACGGCCGTGTTGGCATTCACCATGTCGACCGTTCGCAAGGAAGCGTCATGTCCGATTCGTCGTTCCGTCCGTTCCGCGGCCGTCCGTCCGGACTGCGCCACGACCTTCCCGCGATCCGCCAGCTGACATGCCGCGCCGCATCCGACGCGACGATCCCGGCCTGATTCCATTCTCGACACAGGATCTACCATGTCCCTACGCAAGCTTCCCGTCACGATCGTCACGGGCTTTCTCGGCAGCGGCAAGACCACGCTGATGCGCCACATCCTGCAGCACGCCGAAGGCCGCCGCATCGCGGTGATCGTCAACGAGTTCGGCGAACTCGGCATCGACGGCGAAATCCTCAAGGGCTGTGGCATCGGCTGCGAGGACGCAGACGGCGCGGACGGCGCTCAGGGCGAGGCGGCGGGCCAGTTGTACGAACTCGCGAACGGCTGCCTGTGCTGCACCGTGCAGGAAGAGTTCTATCCGGTGATGGAGGCGCTCGTCGAGCGCCGCGCCGACATCGACCACGTGCTGATCGAGACCTCGGGCCTCGCGTTGCCGAAGCCGCTCGTGCAGGCGTTCAACTGGCCGACGATCCGCAACAGCTTCACGGTCGACGCGGTCGTGACCGTCGTCGACGGGCCGGCCGCCGCGAGCGGCCAGTTCGCGGCAAACCCGCAGGCCGTCGACGCGCAGCGTCGCGCCGATCCGAATCTCGACCACGAATCGCCGCTGCACGAACTGTTCGCCGACCAGCTGTCGTCGGCCGATCTCGTGATCGTGAACAAGGCCGACCTCGTCGGCGACGCGCAGTTCGCGGAAGTCGAAGCCGCGATCCGCGAAGACATCCCGCCGCAGGTGAAGATCGTGCGCGCGACGCGCGGCGAACTGGATCTCGCGATGCTGCTCGGGCTCGAATCCGCGTCGGAGGCAACCATCCATCTGCGTCACGACCATCACGGCTCGGCCGACGACGGCGACCACGACCACCATCACGACGATTTCGATTCGGTCGTCGTGTCGGGCGATGCGGGTTCGCGCGAAGCGACGATCGCCGCGCTGCAACGTGTCGTCGAGACGCACACGATCTACCGCGCGAAAGGCTTCGCGGCGCTGCCCGGTGCGCCGATGCGGCTCGTGATCCAGGGCGTCGGCCGTCGTTTCGACAGCTATTTCGATCGTCGCTGGCAGGACGGCGAAACGCGCGCGAGCCGCTTCGTGCTGATCGGCGAGGATCTCGACGCGGCCGCGCTGCAACGCGCGTTCGACGCCGCGTGCGCGGCCCGGACGCAACAGGCGTAACGCACGATGCATCTGCTGCGCACCACGCCGGGCGGCTTCGTCGACGATACGCAGGGTGTCGTCCGGATCGACCAGCAGCCGGCCGACATCGTGATCCTGAGTTCGGCCGACACGACGCTGTCGCTGCTGGCGAGCGTCGTGCCGACGATGCCGGCGGGTTTTCCGAGCGTCCGGCTCGCGAACGTCACGTTCCTGCGGCAGCCGGCGTCGGTCGACTTCTATGTCGACGACGTGCTGCGCCACGCGAAGACGGTCGTGATCGACCATCTCGGCGGCGAAGCGTACTGGCCGTACGGAATCGAGCAGGCCGTGACGCTCGCGTCGAAGCAAAGGCAACGGCTCGCGATGTTCTCGGGCGACCTGCAGGAAGACCCGAACCTCGTCGCGAAGAGCACGGTCACGCCGGACCTGTGCCGGCTGTGGTGGCGCTACCTGCGCGAAGGCGGGCTGCACAACGCCGCCGCGCTGCTGCGCAGCATTGCCTTCCATACGCTCGGCTTCGGCGACGAGCCCGAGCCGCCGCGGCCGCTGCCGGCCGCGGCGCTGTATCACCCGGCACGCGACACGGCGAGCATCGACGACTGGCGTACGCGCTGGACGCCCGGCGCGCCCGTCGTCGCGATCCTGTTCTATCGCGCGCACTGGCAGGCCGCGAACACCGCCGTGTTCGACGCGCTCGCCGATGCGCTCGTGCGCGAAGGGCTCAATCCGCTGCCGATCGCGGTCACGTCGCTGAAGGACGCGGTGAGCCGCGAGGTCATCACGCAACTCTGCGACACGCATGACGTCGCGCTCGTATTGAACACCACCGCGTTCGCGGCGGGCGCGATCGACAGCCCCGAACCCGACGTGCTGGCCGGCGACGCTCCCGTGCTGCAGGTGATCCTGTCCGGCGGCAATCGCGACGCGTGGGTGGCCGACAACCAGGGGCTGCATGCGCGCGACATCGCGATGCACATCGCGTTGCCTGAAGTCGACGGGCGCATCGTCACGCGCGCGGTGAGCTTCAAGGGGCTCGCGTATCGTTGCCCGCACACCGAAGTCGACGTCGTGCGCTATCAGCCGGATGCCGAACGGATCGCGTTCGTCGCGGCGCTCGCGCGCGGCTGGTGCCGGCTGCGCACGCTCGACAATGCCGACAAACGCATCGCGCTGATTCTCGCGAACTATCCGCAAAGCGAAGGGCGGATCGGCAACGGCGTCGGGCTCGATACGCCGGCGTCCGCGCTGCGCGTGCTCGCGGCGTTGCGCGAGGCGGGCTACGCGGTGGCCGAATTGCCGGCCGACGGCGACGCGCTGATCGAGCGGCTCACCGAAGGCGTGACCAACGACCCGGCCGTGCACGCACTGCGCCCGGCGTTCCAGAGTCTCGCGCTGGCCGACTACGTCGCGCATTTCGCGCGGCTGCCGGCCGCGGTGCGCGACGCGCTGAACGAACGCTGGGGGCCGCCCGAAGCCGACCCGACGCTGCGGCAGGGGCGCTTCACGATCGCCGGCTGGCGCGCGGGCAACGTGTTCGTCGGCATCCAGCCGTCGCGTTCGCGCGACGAGAACGACTATGCGAGCTACCACGATGCGGACCTCGTGCCCCCGCACGCGTATCTCGCGTTCTATTTCTGGCTGCGCGATGCCTTCGGCATCGACGCGGTCATCCACCTCGGCAAGCACGGCAATCTCGAATGGCTGCCGGGCAAGAGCGTCGCGCTGTCCGACGCGTGCTGGCCCGACCTGACGCTCGGGCCGCTGCCGCATCTGTATCCGTTCATCGTCAACGATCCGGGCGAGGGCAGCCAGGCGAAGCGCCGCGCGCAGGCCGTGATCGTCGATCACCTGATGCCGCCGCTCACGCGCGCGGAAAACTACGGTCCGCTGCAGGATCTCGAGCGGCAGGTCGACGAATACTACGAAGCGCTGATGGTCGACGCGCGGCGCGCGAAGCTGCTGCGCAAGACGATCCTCGCGACGATCGCCGAGCATCGGCTGCACGACGAACTGAGCGTATCGCCGCCGCGCGACACGGGCGACGAGGACGCGCTGCTCACGCGCGTCGACGCGTGGCTGTGCGAACTGAAGGAAGCGCAGATCCGCGACGGGCTGCACGTGTTCGGCGCGTCGCCGGCCGATCGCCAGCGGCGCGACACGCTGCTCGCGCTCGCGCGCTTTCCGGTCGGCGACGGCAAGGGCGAACGGGCCGGGCTGATCGGTGCGCTCGCGCGCGATCTCGCGCTCGGCGACGATTTCGATCCGCTCGCGGCCGACTGGGCCGTGCCGTGGACCGGGCCGCGGCCGTCGGTCCTGCAGGCGCTCGATGCGTCGCCGTGGCGTCATGCGGGCGATACGCGCGAGCGGCTCGAATGGCTCGCGCAGCGGTGGCTCGACGGGCTGTGCCCGGCCGCTTGCGACGACGACGGCAATTCCGGTGCTTGCGGCATCGACACGACACCGCCCGGCGAATGGCCGCACACGCTCGCGGTGATCGACCGCGTGCGCTCGACGCTGATCCCCGCGCTCGACGCATGCGGCGGCGAGGAAATGCGCCAGTTGCTGCGCGGGCTCGACGGCCGCTTCGTGCCGCCGGGGCCGAGCGGTTCGCCGTCGCGCGGCCGTCCCGACGTGCTGCCCACGGGCCGCAACTTCTACTCGGTCGACACGCGCGCGGTGCCGACGCAGGCCGCCTGGTCGCTCGGGCTGAAATCCGCGCAGCAACTGATCGAGCGCCATCTGCAGGATCACGGCGACTATCCGCGCGCGATCGGGCTGTCGGTCTGGGGCACCGCGACGATGCGCACCGGCGGCGACGATATCGCACAGGCGTTCGCGCTCATCGGCGTGCGGCCGAAATGGGCGCACGGCAGCCATCGCGTGACCGACTTCGAGATCCTGCCGATCGAGATCTTCGACCGGCCGCGCATCGACGTGACGCTGCGCGTGTCGGGCTTCTTCCGCGATGCGTTCCCGAACCTGATGCACCTGTTCGACGCGGCCGTGCAGGCAGTGGCCGCGCTCGACGAGCCGGAGGAACTGAACCCGATCCGCGCGCGCATCGAGCGCGAACGCGAGCAGTGGATCGCGCGGGGCGTGGCGCCCGACGAAGCGCGGCGCCGTGCCGGCTGGCGCGTGTTCGGCGCGCGGCCGGGCAGCTACGGCGCGGGCCTGCAGGACCTGATCGACCGGCGCCGCTGGCAGACCGACGCCGATCTCGCCGACGCATACCGCCAGTGGGGCGGCCATGCCTACGCGCAGAACAGCGCGGGCGATGCCGCGCCCGACGTGTTCGGCGAGCGGCTCGCCACGATCGACGTCGTCGTGCAGAACCAGGACAGCCGCGAGCACGACCTCCTCGATTCGAACGACTACTACCAGTTCCAGGGCGGGATGACGGCGGCCGTGCGGCACCTGTCCGGGCAGCAGCCGAGCATCTACCACGGCGATCACGCGAACCCGGCCGCGCCGAAGATGCGCACGCTGCGCGAGGAAATCGCTCGCGTGATCCGCTCGCGCGTCGTCAACCCGAAATGGCTCGACGGCGTGAAGCGTCACGGCTACAAGGGCGCGGCGGAAATGGCCGCGACCGTCGACTATCTGTACGGCTACGACGCGACCGCGCGCGTGCTGTCGGATCACCAGTACGCGCTCGTTGCCGACGCCTACCTGTTCGACGACGACACGCGCGCGTTCCTCGAACGGCACAACCCGAAGGCGCTGCACGGCATTTGCGAACGCTTCGTCGAAGCGATGCAGCGCGGGCTGTGGCAGCGGCCGGGCGACTATCACGAGCGGATCGAAGTGGTCTGGCTCGCGAGCGAACAACTGCAGGAAGGAGGAAGGCGATGACCGATCCGACGACGCACCGCGCCCGCGCGGTGTTCCCGTTCGCGGCGCTGGTCGCGCAGCAGCCGTTGCAACAGGCGCTGCTGCTCGCGGCGATCGACCCGTCGCTCGGCGGCGTGCTCGTCAGCGGGCCGCGCGGCACCGCGAAATCGACCGCCGCACGCGCGCTCGCGGAACTGCTGCCCGAAGGCGAGTTCGTCACGCTGCCGCTGTCGGCGAGCGACGAGCAGGTGACGGGCACGCTCGACCTCGCGCATGCGCTCGCCGAAAACGGCGTGCGCTTCCGCCCCGGGCTGCTGGCGCGCGCGCACCGCGGCGTGCTGTACGTCGACGAGGTGAACCTGCTCGCCGACGGGCTCGTGGATACGCTGCTCGACGTCGCCGCGAGCGGTGTGAACGTGGTCGAACGCGATGGCGTGTCGCATGCGCACGATGCGCGCTTCGTGCTGGTCGGCACGATGAATCCCGAGGAGGGCGAACTGCGCCCGCAACTGCTCGACCGCTTCGGGCTGATGGTCGAGCTCGAGAACTGCTTCGATGCCGCGCAGCGCGAACGGATCGTGAAGGCGCGGCTGGCGTTCGATCTCGATCCCGACGCGTTTCGTGCGCGTCATGCGACTGAGCAGCATGAACTCGGTGACGGAATTCGTGCGGCGCGGGCGCGGCTGGCGAGGCTGGATTTCGACGATGCGGTGCATGCGCGCGTCAGTGCGCTGTGCATCCACGCGGCCGTTGACGGGCTGCGCGCCGACCTCGTGATGCTGCGCGCCGCGCGTGCCCTTGCCGCGCTGGAGCATGCCGATGCGGTGACGGTGTCGCATGTGGAGCGCGTGGCCGACGCGGTGTTGCGGCACCGGCGCTATGCCGGTGCGCCGCCGTCTTCCGGCGCGTCACCGGCGAATGGCGAGCGCCGCGATCAGCACGATCGATCGCCGCCGGACACCCGTCGGCAGCCTGGCGAACCGGGCGCGGCGAAGCACGACGCCACCGCATCGCAAGGCGACTGGGGCTACCTGCCGCCCGAGCCGGCCGGGCTGCGCGACGTGAAAAGCGTCGTGCCGCTGCCGCTAAAAAAACGCTGAGCCATCGAGCCGACGCCGCCGCGAACGCCGTTCGCGGTCCTCGATGGCACTCAGGCGCGACCGCGC
Organism: Burkholderia sp. WTPI3; assembly: GCF_021483755.1. NCBI lineage: Bacteria > Pseudomonadati > Pseudomonadota > Betaproteobacteria > Burkholderiales > Burkholderiaceae > Burkholderia > Burkholderia sp. WTPI3. Next base: position 41,267 of record NZ_JAGIXF010000040.1, read on the forward strand.
GGGTGCCGGGCACCGCACGCGCGGGCACGGCCGTTGCGTGGCCCGCGACGCTCGCCGCGAAGCGCGGCGGCCCGTTGCATGCGACGCATCTGCGCTTTCGCAAACAGGCCGGCGCGCCGCGTGCGCTGCATTGCTTCGTGCTCGACTGTTCCGCGTCGATGCTCTCGCGCGAACGGCTCGCGCTCGCGAAGGGTTTGATCGTCGCGTATTTCGATCTGGCCGCGCGTGAGCGCATGGAAACCGCGCTGATCTGCTTCGGCGGCAACGGTGCCGCGCGCCGCTTCGGCCCGGCCGTGCCGCGCTGGTGGAATGCGCGCTGGCTCGAACCGGTCGACGGCGGCGGCGGCACGCCGCTGGCCGATGGCATCGCGGCCGCCGCCCAGTTGCTCGCGCGCGACGCGCGGCGCACGCCGGCGCCGGACAAGCAGCGCTGGCTGTGGGTGTTGTCCGACGGGCGCACGCGCGAGACGCCGCCGAAACCGGCGGCCGCCGATCACGTCGTGTTCGTCGACTTCGACGATGCGGCCGTGCGGATCGGACAGGGCGAAAGGCTCGCCGGCGCATGGGGTGCGCAATGGGTGACGGCCGAATCGCTTTGCCGCGGATTGACCGGTTGATCGACGACGCAGGCCGATGGGCGGCGCTGCGCTATGATCGCCGTTTCTGCTTACCGGAATGCCTGCCATGCAAGTACTCGTCGATGCCGACGCGTGTCCCGCCGTCATCAAGGACATGCTGTTTCGCGCCGCGCGTCGTGCCGAGATCTGCGTGACGCTGGTCGCGAACCAGTTTCTGCGCACGCCGCCGTCGCCGTTCATCAAGGCGCTGCAGGTGCCCGCCGGTTTCGACGTGGCCGATGCGCGAATCGTCGAACTCGTCGAGGCGGGCGACCTCGTGATCACCGCCGACATCCCGCTGGCCGCCGCCGTCCTCGACAAGGGCGCGCTTGCGCTCGACCCGCGCGGCAACTGGTTCAGCCGCGAGAACATCGAGGAACGCCTGTCGACGCGCGCGATGATGGATCAGCTGCGCAGCGCGGGGATCGATACCGGCGGCCCGGCGCCGTTCAGCGCACGCGACGGCAAGGCGTTCGCGTCGCAGCTCGACCGCTTTCTTGCGCGCCATGGCAAGCCGTAACGCGCGCGGCTGCGATTCGTTGCCGGTTTCGCGCCGGCGCATTGACGGCGGCAGGGGTGCGGTTTTTCGCCGACGCTGATATCGTGACGCGAACCACTACCCGGAGTGCCAGGATGTCCCCGACCCAACTGCTCGTTCCGACATTGACCCAGATGCTGCGCGCACAAGCCGCGTGGCTCGACAAGGCGGCCGCGCACCGGCAGGCCGCGGGCGACATGCCCGATGCGATGCTGACGCTGAAGCTCGCGCCCGACATGTATCCGCTCGCCGCGCAGGTGCGCTTCTCGTGTTTTCAGGCAATGGAACCCGTGTACCGGCTGCGCGGCGAGCCGCTGCCGGCCGCGCTGCTGGCGTTGCGGGAAGCCGGCTGGAACGCCGATGCGCAACCCGGCACGCTGAGCGACGCGCAAGGCATCGTCGCGGGCGCGATCGCGTTTCTCGGCGAACTCGCGCCCGATGCGCTCGACGGCGGCGCGGCGCTGCCGATCGCCCTAGAACTGCCGAACGGCATCGCGTTCGACATGACGGGCGAGCAGTACGCGCGCGACTGGGCGCTGCCGCAGTTCTACTTTCACACGATCGCGGCCTACGCGATCCTGCGCCATCACGGCGTCGATCTCGGCAAGGCCGATTATGTGCCGCACATGCTCGCGTACGTGCGGCCCGGCACGATTCCGCAAGGGTAAGGAACGGATGAACCAACGCGGCGGCCACCGCCGACCGGCGCACGCATCCGCACACGAGCCGGCATGACCCGCGTGCTCTTCATTTGCAGCCGCAACCGGCTGCGCAGCCCGACGGCTGAGGCCGTGTTCGCCGCGTGGCCGGGCGTCGAAACCGACTCCGCGGGCCTTGCGCTCGACGCGGCACGCCCCTGTGCGCGGACCAGCTCGAATGGGCCGAAATCGTGTTCGTGATGGAGCGCGCGCACGGCGCGAAGCTGTCCGCGCGATTCGGCGCGCATCTGAAGCACCGGAAAGTCATCTGCCTCGGCATTCCCGATCGCTACGCGTACATGCAGCCCGAACTGATCGCGCTGCTCGAACGCAAGGCCGGCCCGTTTCTGCGTGCGTGACCGGGTATGACCGGCGCGGGCGCGTTCAGCGCGAACGCAGCGACCCGTCGGCAAGCACCGAAAAACTATCGAGGTGCAACAGTTCGATGATCTTGCGCGTCGGCACGCTCGCGCGCAGCGTTTCGAGCCGTTCGACGTCGAACCACTTGCAGCGGGCGATTTCGTTGCTGGCGCGCGGCGTCAGGTGTTTGGGCACATCGGCCACGAATACGTGATGAAGCTTCGTGAGCCCGCCGAACTGCACCGCATAGTCGAGCGCGAGCCCCTCCAGCCGCGTTTCCTCCGCCAGCTCGCGCTGCGCGGCCTCCAGCGGCGTCTCGCCGCGCCGGATCGTGCCGCCCGGCAGCGACCAGCGCGCCGCGCTGCGGGCGACCAGCAGCACGCTGCTGCGCTGGCGGCAGACGATCGTGGCACGTTCCTTGATGATGGCGAGGGTATCGGGCCCGGTACTCATGTTCGGCAAAACAGGTGCTGAATCGTGGAGGAAATGCGCGTCGGCCGGTCGTAACCGGCCCCTCACCCGACACTCGGGCGCGACGGCATGCAGGCAGCCGCGCCGATTTTACCGGGCGTTCATGACAGTTCCGTGCGCTGTACCGCGCACCGGCTTTCGCGTCACGCGTGCGTGTAGATTCCCGAGCGCGCAGGCTTGCCGTGCCGCACGTGGCGCCGCTTGTGGACGGTGCGCCGGCGATGTGGCGGCGGTGCCACATGCCGGCGCGGGGGCGCCGGGCGTGCGGTGGGCGAAGCGGCCCCAGGCTGTACCTGGCCTTCACCGAAATGGAATGTCTGGGTTTGCGCGCGGGCGACGCCCAGCGTCGACGCCAGCACGAGGGCCGCGAGCAGCATGCGTTTCATGGATCTTCGCCTTTCTTCATCAGTTCAAATGTGCACTGCCCGCCAGCTTAGCGAACGGCGGCCCCGCGCCGCAACCAGCCTGCGTTCCGTGTCGTCCCCAGTTGCGCGCGGCCGCTTTATCGGCCCGTCGGCCGGGACATTTCCAGCTTGACAATAAAATTCCCAGGTGTGAATATAAATTCACACACAAGAATTATTATTCCAGCCGGGAAAACCGTGCCGCAGTTGCCGGCGCGACGGAACCGGCGGTCCGATCAACCGGAAGCAGGAGCGAGACGCATGGCGGAACACGAGCAGCAGGGCGCGCTGGCAGGGTTGCGCATCATCGATCTGTCGCGGGTGCTGGGCGGCCCGTACGCGACGCAGATCCTCGCCGACCACGGCGCGGAGGTGATCAAGGTCGAGCCGCCGTCGGGCGACGAGACGCGCACCTGGGGGCCGCCGTTCGACGGCGACACCGCGTCGTATTTCCTCGGCGTGAACCGCAACAAGCTCGGCATCGCGCTCGACCTGACGCAGCCCGACGACCGCGAGCGGCTGCTCGGGCTGCTCGAGCGTGCCGACGCGGTGGTCGAGAACTTCAAGATCGGCACGATGGAGCGCTGGGGCCTCGGCTTCGACGCCCTGCACGCGCGCTTTCCGCGTCTCGTCTACTGCCGCGTGTCGGGCTTCGGCGCGGACGGCCCGCTCGGCGGGCTGCCCGGCTACGACGCGGCCGTGCAGGCGCTGGCCGGGCTGATGAGCGTCAACGGCGAGGCGGGCGGTGCGCCGCTGCGCGTGGGCGTGCCGATCGTCGATCTCGTCACCGGGCTGAACGCGGCGCTCGGCGTGCTGATGGCGCTGCGCGAACGCGATGCGAGCGGGCGCGGCCAGTTCGTCGAATCCACGTTGTTCGACTGCGCGCTGTCGATCCTGCATCCGCATACGCCGAACTTCTTCCATTCGGGGAAGGCGCCGGTGCGCACCGGCAACGCGCATCCGAACATCACGCCGTATGACAGCTTCCCGACCGCGGGCGTCGACATCTTTCTCGCGGTCGGCAACAACGGACAGTTCGCGGCGCTCTGCGACGTGCTCGGCACGCGCGACTGGCCCGACGATCCGCGCTTCGCCGACAACCGCGCGCGCAGCGCGAACCGCGCCGCGTTGCGCGCGCTGCTCGAAACGGCGCTGGCCTCGCACGACGGCGCGGCGCTCGCCGAACGGCTGATGCGCCGCGGCGTGCCGTGCGCACCGGTTCTCGGGCTCGATGCGGCGCTCGACCATCCTCACGTCGCGCATCGGCGGATGAAGGTCGAGCTCGGCCGGCATCGCGGCATCGCGTCGCCGATCAAGCTCGGCCGCACGCCGGCCACGTACCGGCGGCCGCCGCCCGCGCTGAACGAACACGCGGCGCAGGTCTTTGCCGACGACGCGCACCACGACGGCAACGGCGATTGCCGGCGCTGACCGGCATCGCGACGGGCGGCCGCACCCCGCACGCCCCTTCGGACAACCCGCCGCACCGCGCACGACGCACGCCGGCGCAAGAGGAGACACATCATGCTCGCATGGATCGGCGCGATTGCGATCGTCGCGCTGTTCGGCCTGATCATCACGAAACGGCTCGCGCCGCTCGTCGCGCTGATCGTCGTGCCGGTGGCCGCATCGCTCGCGGCCGGGTTCGGGCTTCAGACCGGCAAGTTCATCGTGCACGGCGTGCAGAACATCGGCCCGATCGCCGGGATGTTCGTTTTTGCGATTCTATTTTTCGGAATCCTCACTGACGCCGGGATGCTCGATCCGATCATCGCGGGCGTGCTGCGCGTGATCGGCTGCCATCCGCCGCGCATCGTGATGGGATCGGCGCTGCTCGCGCTGCTGATCCATCTCGACGGCTCGGGCGCCGTCACGTTTCTCGTCACGCTGCCCGCGATGATGCCGCTCTATACGCGGCTCGGGATGGACCGGCGGATCCTCGCGTGCGTCGCGTCGATGGCGGCCGGCGTCAACTTCCTGCCGTGGGTCGGGCCGATGCTGCGCGCGTCGGCGGCATTGCACATTCCCGGCTCGGCGATCTTCATGCCGATGATTCCGGTGCAGATCGTCGGGCTCGTGTTCGTGTTCGGCACCGCGTATGTGCTCGGCGTGCGCGAGGCGAAGCGGCTCGGGCTCGATCGCGCGGGCGCGGCAGCGCTCGCGATTGCGCCGCGCGAGCTGACCGACGCCGAGCGCGCGTTGCGCCGGCCCGGGCGTTTCGGGATCAACCTTGCACTGACGCTGGTCGTGCTCGTCACGCTGGTGTCCGGCATCGTCGATCCGATGGTGATGTTCATGCTCGGCACGGTGGCCGCGCTCGTGATCAACTATCCGGACGTGCAGGCGCAGCGCGAGCGGATCGACGCGCATGCGAAGGCCGCGCTGATGATGGCGAGCGTGCTGCTCGCAGCCGGCGCGTTCACCGGGATCATGTCCGGCACCGGGATGCTCAAGGCGATGGCCGAGGTCGTCGTCGCTCACGTGCCGGTCGAGCATGCGCGCCACATGCCGTTCGTGCTCGGCCTGCTGTCGATGCCGCTCAGCCTGCTGTTCGATCCCGATTCGTTCTACTTCGGCGTGCTGCCGGTGCTCGCGGAAAGCGCGAAGCTGCTCGGCGTGCCGCCGATCCAGATGGCGCAGGCCGCGCTGCTCGGCCAGATGACGACCGGGTTTCCGGTGAGCCCGCTCACGCCCGCGACGTTCCTGATCGTCGGGCTGACCGGCGTCGAGCTCGCCGAGCACCAGAAATTCACGATTCCGTTCCTGTTCGCCGCCACCGTGCTGATGGTCTTCGCCGCGGTCGCGACGGGCGTGTTTCCGTTATGAGCGCCCGCGGGCCTGTCGCTTTGCGCCAGGCCATGGAGGTGCCATTCAACCTTGGGGCGGCCCGGCGCCTCGTTGCACATGCCGCGGGCCGTTCACGTTTTCCGGGAGAGCAGTCCATGCAGTTCGACCTGACCGACGACCAGCGCGCGATCGAAAGCGCGATCGAGAAAATCTGCGAACGCTTCGGCGACGATTACTGGCTCGAGCGCGATCGCGCGGGCGGGTTTCCGTCCGACTTTCACGCGGCGCTCGCCGAGGCCGGCTGGCTCGGCATCGCGATGGACCCGGCGCACGGCGGCGCCGGGCTCGGGATGACCGAGGCCGCGCTGATGATGCGCACGATCAGCGCATCGGGCGCCGGCCTGTCGGGCGCGTCGGCCGTGCACATGAACATCTTCGGGCTGAACCCGGTGCAGGTGTTCGGCAACGACGCGCAGAAGGCGCGCTTCCTGCCGCCGCTGATCGCCGGGCGCGACAAGGCCTGCTTCGCGGTGACCGAACCCGACGCGGGCCTCGACACGACGCACCTGAGCACCCAGGCACGCCGCGACGGCAACGATTACGTGCTGAGCGGGCGCAAGATCTGGATCTCGACCGCGCAGGTCGCCAACAAGATGCTGATCATCGCGCGCACGACGCCGCTCGACCGGGTCGCGAAGCCGACCGACGGGCTGAGCCTGTTCTATACCGATCTCGACCGTTCGCGCGTCGAGGTGCGCGAGATCGAGAAAATGGGCCGCAAGGCCGTCGACTCGAACATGCTGTTCATCGACAACCTGCGCGTGCCGCGCGACGACCTGATCGGCAACGAGGGCGACGGCTTCCGCTATCTGCTGCACGGGCTGAATCCCGAGCGGATCCTGATCGCCGCCGAGGCGATCGGCCTCGGGCAGGCCGCGCTGCGGCGCGCGACGAAGTATGCGTGCGAGCGCGTCGTGTTCGGCCGGCCGATCGGGCAGAACCAGTCGATCCAGCATCCGCTCGCGCAGGCGTGGATGCAGCTCGAGGCTGCGTGGCTGATGGTGATGAAGGCCGCGACGCGCTACGACGCGGGGCAGTCGTGCGGCGCGGAGGCGAACGCCGCGAAGTACCTCGGCGCGGAAGCCGCGTTCCAGGCGTGCCAGACCGCGGTCGCGACGCACGGCGGGATGGGCTACGCGAAGGAATACCATGTCGAGCGCTACCTGCGCGAGTGTATGATTCCGAGGCTCGCGCCCGTGAGTCCGCAACTGATCCTGTGCTACATCGCGGAAAAGGTGCTCGGGCTGCCGAAGTCGTACTGACCGTACCGACCGGCGGCTCGCCCGGCGCGCGGCTTCCCGTTCCGAATCAAGCGCTCGTCATGGACGTCAAACTCGTTGCCCGCACGCTCGACCTGTTCGAGCTGTTCGCCGCCGAACGGCGGCCGCTGCCGCTCACCGAGCTCGCGCGCCTGCTCAACGTGCCGGCGTCGAGCTGCCTGGCGATGGCGCGCACGCTCGTGAGCCGCGGCTATCTGTACGAAGTGCGCAAGCGCGGCGGCTACTATCCGACGCGGCGCCTCCAGACGATCGCCGCCGCGATCGACGCGACCGACCCCGTCGTCGACCTCGTGCATCCGCATCTCGTCGCGCTGCGCGACGCGAGCCGCGAGACGGCCGTGCTCGGCAAGATCCAGGGCACGTCGGTCACGTATCTCGACGTCGTCGAGTCCGAGCAGGCGATCCGCTATACGCGCCAGCCCGGCGAGCTGCGCCCGCTGCATGCGAACTCGATCGGCAAGGCGATCTTCGCGGAACTTGCCGGCGATGCGCAGCAGGCGCTCGGCGCGCAGTTGTCGTTCGAACGCTTCACCGACGCGAGCGTCGCCGACCTGCCGGCGCTCGTCGCGCAAGCCGCGCGGTTTCGCGAACTCGGCTGGGCCGAGAATTTCGGCGAGAGCGCGCCCGAGCTGTCGGCGATCGCGGTTGCGGTGACGCTCGACGGCGACTGGTACGGGCTGTCCGTCGTCGGGCCGACCGAGCGGATCCGTCAGCATCGCGACGCGCATGCGGCGCTGCTGGTCGATGCGAAGGCGCGGTTGCTGGCCGAGCAGGGGCGCGGCTAGCGCCACGGCCTGGCACGCCGCGCGTCAGAGATTCAGCGATACCAGCGCGGCGTATAGACCCACTCGCGGCCGCCGTCGATCGCAAAGCGCCGCGTCGTCGACGAACCGACGATCACCATCGTGCGCATGTCCACCTGATCGCTGCGCAGCGCGCCGAGCGTCGTCGTCGCGAGCGTCTCGCCGGGGCGGCCGATGTCGCGGCCGAGCACGACGACCGTATCGGCCGCGCGATGCGTGCGCACGACGTCGAGCGCACGATCGAGCTGCCACGGCCGCGCACGCGAGATCGGGTTGTAGAACGCCATCACGAGATCGGCTTGCGCCGCATGCCGCAAGCGCGTCTCGATCACGTCCCACGGTTTCAGGTTGTCCGACAGCGAGATCGCGCAGAAGTCGTGGCCGAGCGGCGCGCCGGCCTGCGCGGCCGTCGCGAGCGACGCCGAGATGCCCGGTTCCACGCGCAGGTCGACCGCCGCCCATTGCGGGTCGCGCGCTTCGTCGAGCGCTTCGAGCACGGCCGCGGCCATCGCGAACACGCCCGGATCGCCCGACGATACGACCGCGACGCGCCGGCCTTGCGCCGCCAGTTCGAACGCATGGCGGGCACGCTGCATTTCCTCGCGGTTGTCGGTGCCGTGCACGCATTGATCGGCGCGGAACGGGCCGGCCATCGTCACGTAGGTCGTGTAGCCGAGGATGTCGGTGGCTTCAGCGAGCGCGCTGCGTGCGGCCGGTGTGAGCCACGCGGCGGCGCCGGGGCCGAGGCCGAGCACGGTCAGGCGGCCACGGGCGCGACCGAGCGTGGCCGGATCGATCGGGTGTGAAGCAACGGCGCAGGCAAGACCGTCGGCGGCGGCGCGCAGCGTATGCGCGACGCGCAACGTGCGGCCGAGCAATACGGCGGCATCGGTGTCGTTCGCGTGAGCGCCTCCGACTTCGGCATCGGCATCGGCAAAGCGCAGCGGCACGCCGAGTGCTTGCGCCGCTTCCTCCAGTCGAACGTTGCCGAGCAATGTTGCGGGCGCAACGAGTGCGGCGAGCGCCGGTCGTGCGAGCCCCTGCGCGTCGAGCAACGCTTCGACCCGCGCGGCAACCGGCGGCGACGCATCCGCCCGCGCACCATGCACGTCGATACCGACCACCACGCTACGCGGATGAATCACGAGCTCGTCGCGCGCGCCGCGCCACGCCTCGGGCGTGACGCGAATCGCATGCGCTGCCGCCGCGTCGCGCGGCAGCGCGACGTCGTCGAGCCACGGCGCCGCGCCGTCGATGCGCGTGGCCGCGCCCGCAAGCAGGTCGGCCACGAAGCGCTTGCCCTGCGCGAGATCGGCGAGCGCATAGCCTTCGGGCGGATTGAGCACGCACGCGGAAGCGCAACGGACCGCGCGTCGGGGGCGCGGGCGGGAGGCCGACGGAGGCGGCGATTTCCCGCGCGATCACGTTCACGCCGGTCAGCCCGCCGAGCAGCGGCACGACGGCCGAGCCGTCTTCCGCGACGGCGAGCACGGGCGGCTCGACACCCTTATCGGCCAGCGCCGGCGCGATGCAGCGGATCACGATGCCGGCCGCGCACAGCGCGACGATCGGCAGCCCGCGCGCATAGAGCTCGCGCAGGTGCGCGCCGAGTTCGTCGAACGGCACGTCGGCAGCGACACGGGACGCGAGCCCGTGCACGAGGGCGCCCGGATAGCGCGCCTGGATGCGCCGCGCTGTGTCGAGCGCGCCGGCGCCGAGAATCACGATCGCGGGCGGAGTCGTCATCCTTGCCATTTTTCCCCCGGCACCACGAGCAGCGAGAAATACGGGGACGCCATCGGATCGACTTCGTCGAGCGGCACGATGCGCTGGGCCGCCATCGTCGCGCGCTCGACGTACAGCGCGCGCTTCGCGAGCCCCAGGTCGTCGAGCACGCGCCGCACCTTGTCGAAGTTACGGCCGAGCTTCATCACGACGGCCGCGTCGGCCTGCGCGAGCCGCGCGCGCAATTCGTCCTCCGGCAGCACGCCGGACAGCACCGACAGGCTCTGGTTGCGGTACACGAGCGGCTGGCCGAGCACGGCCGTGCCGCCGAGCATCGCGCACACTCCCGGGATCACCTCGGTGTCGTAGCGCGGCGCGAGCCGATCGTGCAGGTACATGTACGAACCGTAGAAGAACGGATCGCCTTCGCAGATCACCGCGACGTCGCGCCCCGCATCGAGGTGCGATGCAACGATCCCGGCGGCCGTGTCGTAGAAGTCGGCGATCACCGTTTCGTAGCACAGCGGCGGCGGCAGCGCCTCGGTCGTCACCGGGTAGACGAGCGGCAGTTGCGTCTGCGTATCGAGCATGTGTGCCTCGACGATCCCGTACGCGTTGCCCTTCTTGCCCTTCGCGACGAAATACGCGACCACCGGCGCGGCCTGCAGCACCCGCAGCGCCTTGATCGTCATCAGTTCAGGGTCGCCGGGGCCGACACCCACGCCGAACAGGCGCCCGCGCGCGGCCGTCATTCGGCCTCCGTCGCAAGCGCGTTGACCGCGGCGGCGGCCATCGCGCTGCCGCCGCGCCGGCCGAGCAGTGCGACGTACGGCACGCCGCGACTGTCGGCGGCCAGCATCGCCTTCGATTCGGCCGCGCCGATGAAGCCGACCGGAAAGCCGAGGATCAGCGCGGGGCGCGGGGCGCCGGCGTCGATCATGTCGAGCAGGTGGAACAGCGCGGTCGGCGCGTTGCCGATCACGACGATGCTGCCGGCCAGCTGCGGGCGCCACAGTTCGAGCGCCGCGGCCGAGCGCGTGTTGCCGAGATGGCGCGCGAGATCGGACACTTCCGGCTCGCCGAGCGTGCAGATCACGCGATTGCCGGCCGGCAGCCGCGCGCGCGTAATGCCTTCGGCCACCATCTTCGCGTCGCACAGGATCGGCGCGCCGGCCGCGAGCGCGGTGCGCCCGGCCGTGCCGGCGCCCGCCGAGAAGTGCAGATCGTGGACGACGTCGACCATCCCGCACGCATGGATCACGCGCACCGCGAGTTTCTCGAGATCGGGCGGAACCTGCGACAGGTCGGCCTCGGCGCGGATCGTCGCGAACGACTGGCGGTAGATTTCCTGCCCGTCGCGAATGTAGTCAAGCATCGGTGGTGTCCTGGCTGTGCCGCGCGCCCGTCAGTCGGGCCGCGGCCTGGTCAATCGTCAGATGGCGCGCGAGCGGGGCGCCGAGGCCCGCGGCAGCGTCGCGCCGGTAAAGGTCGTAGCGCCCGGTCGCGACCGCGACGAGCGTGTGCGTCGCCGCGTGCGGCAGCGCGCAATGGCGCTCGCACCCGGTCAGGTGCACGTCGAGCGGACGGCCGATGCGCGCGGCCAGCGCGAGCGCGTCGCGTTTCGTATCGGCACGCGATTTCGTGCAGCCCGCGCTGCCCGTGCACGCGGCGAGCGACGCGAGCGGATCGGTCATCGCGCACACGAGGCCGAGCGACGCGAGCGCGTCAAGCACGGCCGGCGCGCGATCATGTGCCACGCCGTGCACGAACACGCCTTGCCATGGCGTCATCGACAGCGTGCCGTCGCCGTCGGCTTCGGATATTTCGGCGAGCCGCTCCAGTTGCATCGCGTCGAGCCGGCCGAGCGCGAATTGCGCGCCGACGCTGCAGCGGGCCGCGTCGAACGACGGCCGCGCGCCGAAACGCAGCGCGGCATCGGAGTGCGCGCGTCGCCAGCCGGCGAGCGCTGGATCGGCTGCCAGCGGGAAGGGCAGGTAGTGTTGTGCGCGTTCGAGCAGCGCGCGTTCGCCGCAGCTCGCGAGCAAGGCGCGCATCCGCGCGACGTCGGCAGGCGCGAGATCGAGGAACGCGAGCAGCAACGCACGCACAAGCGCGGCGGCCTGGTCGGGCGAGACGCCGATCAAGGCGGGCGTGTCGTCGGGGGCGACCGGCACGCAGCCGGCCACGCCCGCGGCGATGCGCAGCGCGCCGTCGCCGCGACGCCATGCGGCCAGCCAGATGTCGTGCGGATGATCGAGCGCCGCGACCGATTCGCCGCCATCGAGCTGGATCGAGAATTTCGGTGACAGTTCGCCGCGACGCGGCTCGCGAGCCAGCATGTCGAAGAGGGCGGGCGCGAGTGCGCGGCTGTCGAGCAACGCGTCGGGATCGTGCCCGGCGAGCGGGCTGAGCATCAGGTTGCGGACGTCGTCGCTCATGGCGAGCGCGGTCCGGTCGTCTGCGGCATCGGCGGCGCTCGCGCGCGGGCCGAGGCCCGCGGCGAGCAATGCGCTGGCCAGCGGATCGGCCGCGCCGTCGCGAATGCCGCGCAACTGGAGATTCGCGCGATTGGTCGCGTCGATCGCACCGGAACCGCAGGCGCGCGCCGCGGCGGCGATCGCGCGCGCCTGCCGCGCGTCGAGCCGGCCGCCGGGCAGCTTGATGCGGCACAGTCCGCCGTCGGCGGCCGCGACGACGCGCACGAGCCCCGGGCAGGCCGACGGGCGCACGGCGGGCGACACAGGAATCGAGACGGGGGCGGAACTCAACGGAATACGGGACAGTGTCGCGCAGCGGCCAACGCATCGGTACACCCCGCCCGACGCCGACTGGCACGCACGCACTTTCAGGCCGGCAGGTCTCCTGGCTGACAGGTCGGCGCCTGCTCCCGGCCTTCCCGGTAAAACCAGTGGCGTGAAGGGGAGATCGGCTCGCTGTCTACAGTTGCGGGGGCAGCCACGGCGGCGCGACGCGCGCCCCGTGTTCCCTCTTCGGCCCCGAAGGGCACCGGCGATCGAACGGCCGTAGGATACCCGATTTCGACGGCGCTTCGCGACCGCCCGGCCATGCGCCGGAGCCGGGGCAAAGCACGGTGCGGGGCGGCAGCCAGGCAGATGAAACGCGCGGTGGAACACGGTACCATGCCGACTTTCGCAATGCGGACGGCCGTACCGGCGCCTTCACGGCCGCCGCGCGGCAACTCGATGGAATCGAACGATGGGGAAGGGTGCATGACGGCGTGGCTGACGGTGGTGGGCATCGGCGACGACGGTTACGCGGGGCTCGGACGCAGCGCGCGGCGCGCGCTGCGCGTCGCGACGCAGGTGGTCGGCGCGAAGCGGCACCTCGACATGCTGCCCGCGCGGCTGCCGGCCGCGCGCGAATCGTGGCCGTCGCCGTTCGACCTGTCGGGCCTGCTCGCGCGCCGCGGCTCGCCCGTTTGCGTGCTCGCGAGCGGCGATCCGATGCTGTTCGGCGTCGGCGCGACGCTCGCGCGCGAACTGTCCCCCGACGAGTGGCGCGTGCTGCCCGCCCCGTCGTCGCTGTCGCTCGCGGCTGCGCGGCTCGGCTGGGCGTTGCAGGACGTCGGCGCGGTGTCGCTTGTCGGCCGCCCGCTCGCGACGCTCGCGCGTCACCTGTTGCCGGGCCGGCGCCTGTTCGTGCTGAGCGCGGACGGCCGCACGCCGGCCACGGTCGCCGCCGAGCTCACGGCACGCGGCTTCGGCCCGACGCGCATCAGCGTGTTCGAACATCTCGGCGGCCCGCTGGAGCGGTGCATCGACAGCCTCGCGCAGGACTGGAACGTCGGCGAAACGGCCGCGCTCAATCTCGTCGCGCTCGACTGCCGGGCCGGCCCCGACGCACCACGCCGCGTGCTCACGCCCGGCTTGCCCGACGACGCGTATCGCCACGACGGCCAGCTCACCAAGCGCGACATGCGCGCGCTCACGCTCGGGCGTCTTGCGCCCGCACCCGGCGAACTGCTGTGGGACGTCGGCGCGGGCAGCGGCTCGATCGGCATCGAATGGATGCGCGCGCATCCATCGTGCCAGACGATCGCAATCGAATCGCACGCCGAGCGGCAGCGCTTCATCGAACACAACCGCGACGCGCTCGGCGTGCCGGGCCTGCAACTCGTCGCGGGGCGCGCGCCCGCTGCGCTCGCGGGACTCGCCGCGCCGGACGCGATCTTCATCGGCGGCGGCGCGACCGCGCCCGGCGTGCTCGACGCATGCTGGTCGGCGCTGAAGCCCGGCGGCCGGCTCGTCGCGAACGCGGTCACGCTGCAGGGCGAGATGGCGCTGGCCGCGTGGCGCGATGCGCACGGCGGCACGCTCACGCGCGTGTCGCTCGCACATGCGGAGCCGCTTGGCCGCTTCGACACATGGCGACAACCGTTGCCCGTCACGCTCTACGACGTGCGCAAGCCGGATGCCACGGCAACGCACCTGTCGAATCTCGCGGACCTCGCGTGATGCGCGACGAAACCCCCGAACAACCGGCGCCGCTGCGGTTCGGCTACACGACCGGCAGCTGCGCGACCGCAACGTCGCTCGCCGCTGCGCGCCTGCTGCTCGCGGGCCGCGCGGACGATGCGGTCGAAATCGTGCTGCCGAAGGGGCAGCGCGCGATGATGCGGCTCGAGTTCTGCCGGACCACGGCCGACGGCGCCGAAGCCGGCACGCTCAAGGACGCCGGCGACGATCCCGACGTCACGCACGGCGCGCTGATCTTCGCGCGCGTCGCGCTCGCCGCGGCGCCTGGCGTGCGCTTTCATGCGGGGCCGGGCGTCGGCACGGTCACGCGCGCGGGGCTCACGCTGCCGGTCGGCGAACCGGCGATCAATCCGGTGCCGCGCCGGATGATGACGACCCACCTCGACGCGCTTGCCGCCGAATACGGCTATACGGGCGGCTTCGACGTGACGATCGGCGTCGAGGGCGGCGAGGCGCTCGCGTTGAAGACGATGAACCCGCGCCTCGGGATCGTCGGCGGGCTGTCGATCCTCGGCACGACCGGCATCGTGCGGCCGTTCTCGTGTTCCGCGTACATCGCGTCGATCCACCAGGGCATCGACGTCGCGCGCGCCAACGGCATCGCGCACATCGCCGCGTGTACCGGCAACGCGAGCGAGGACGCGATGCGCGCGCACTACGGCCTGCCCGACATGGCGCTGATCGAAATGGGCGATTTCGCGGGCGCGGTGCTGAAACACCTGCGCCGCGCGCCCGTCGCGCGCCTGTCGATGTGCGGCGGTTTCGGCAAGCTCAGCAAGCTCGCGGCCGGCCATCTCGACCTGCACAGCCGTCATTCGAGCATCGACTTGCCGCTGCTCGCGCAGTGGGCGGCGGAGGCCGGCGCGAACGACGCGCTGCAGGCCGCGATGCGCGCGGCGAACACGAGCCAGGAAGCACTGAAGCTCGCGCAGGCCGACGGCGTACCGCTCGGCGACATCGTCTGCGCACATGCACTGCGCGTCGCGCGCGACATCGTGCCGGCCTCGGTCGCCGTCGAGATGTTCGCGATCGACCGGCAGGGCCGCTTCGTCGGAGACGCGCGATGAACACCATGAACACCCGCATCCTGTTGCTCGGCGGCACCGGCGACGCGCTGAAGATCGCACGCGCACTCGGCCCGCAACACGTCTACAGCCTCGCGGGCCTCGGCAAGGCGCCAGACGATTTGCGCTGCGACGTGCGCGTCGGCGGCTTCGGCGGGGCGGCGGGGCTTGCCGCATATCTGCGCAGCGCCGGTATCGGTCTCGTGATCGATGCCACGCATCCGTATGCCGCGCAAATCAGCGCGAACGCGGCGGCCGCCGCGCGCGACGCCGGCGTGCCGCTGTGGGCGCTGCGCCGCGCACCGTGGACACCCGGGCCCGGCGACGACTGGCGGATGGTCGACGACTGGGCCGGCATCGAAGCCGCGCTCGCGCCGTTCCGGCGGCCGCTGTTCACGCTTGGCCGCGAACCGCTCGCGCATCTCGACGATATCCCGCCGCACCAGTTCTGGCTGGTGCGCTGCCTCGATACGCATCCCGGCAACGCCCGCGCGCAGGTCGTCGCCGCGCGCGGGCCATTCACGCTCGACGGCGAACGCGCGCTGTTCGCACTCGCGGGCATCGACGTCGTGGTCAGCAAGAACAGCGGGGGCGCCGCGACCGAGGCCAAGCTCGAGGTTGCACGCGAACGCCGGCTGCCGGTCGTGATGCTGCGCCGGCCGCCGCTGCCCGACGCCGATCGCGCGTTCGACTCGGCCGCCGCGCTGCTCGATGCGCTCGATCCGGCCGCGCGCGCGTGACGCGGCGCGACCGGCTGCACAATGAATTGACGGAGAATTTTCGATGACGGTGTATTTCATCGGCGCGGGCCCCGGCGACCCGGAACTGATCACGGTGAAAGGCCAGCGCCTCGTGCGCTCGTGCCCGGTGATCCTGTATGCCGGTTCGCTCGTGCCGCGGGCCGTGCTCGGCGGCCATCGCGCGGAACGGGTCGTCGATACGGCCGAGCTCGACCTCGATACGATCGTCGCGCTACTCGCCGACGCGCATGCGAAAGGGCAGGACGTCGCGCGCGTGCATTCGGGAGATCCGTCGCTGTACGGCGCGATCGGCGAGCAGATTCGCCGGCTGAAAGCGCTCGGGATTCCCTATGAAATCGTGCCGGGCGTGACGGCCACGGCCGCGTGCGCGGCGACGCTCGGCGTCGAGCTGACGCTGCCCGGTGTCGCGCAGACGGTGATCCTCACGCGCTTCGCGGGCAAGACGACGATGCCCGAAGGCGAAGCGCTCGGTTCGCTCGCCGCGCATCGCGCGACGCTCGCGATTCATCTCGGCGTGCGGCATCTCGCGCGAATCGTCGACGAAGTGCTGCCGCACTACGGGCCCGCGTGCCCAGTCGCGGTGATCTATCGCGCGAGCTGGCCCGACGAGGAACGCGTGACCGGCACGCTGGCCGACATCGTCGGCAAGGTGCAGGGCACGCAGATCGAGCGCACCGCGCTGATCCTGATCGGACGCGTGCTCGATGCCGAAGGGTTCGCGGACTCAACGCTCTATGCGAGCGGAGGCTGAGGCCGCCGTACGATCGGACTCGCGCGTCATCCACCGCACCTGACCTGCGCTATGCCCGCGCGGCGCGGCGCGCAAACCGTGGCGCGAATCCGGTCGCCAGCGCGAACAGCACGACACACAGGCATGCCATCGCGATCCACGCGGGCGACAGATCCGCGAGATGCTGGCGCACCAAGCCCGCCGCGAACGGAAACAGCCCCGCGATCAGATAGCCGATACCCTGCACGAACCCCGTCAGCGATGCCGCATCGGCCGGCGTCGCCGCGTGATCGACGGTGACGATCAGCGACAGCGGAAACAGCGCGCCGATCCCGGCCCCCAGTAGCAGCGCGGCCGGCAACGCGAGCGCCTGCGGCGCGGCCAGCATCACCAGCAACCCGGCGAGCAGCGACGCGATCGCCGCGTGCAGCGCGGGCCGGCGATCGGGCAGGCGGTCGATCGTCGCCGAGATCGTCAGCCCCGCGACCACTTCCGCGAGCGTCACGCCGCCGAGCAGGGTGCCGGCCGCGGTCGGCGACCAGCCGAGCCGCATGTAGTACGGCGGTAGCCATGCCAGCACCAGCGTGTATGCGCCCGTCGCGATCCCGAAGAACGCCGCGAGCCGCCATGCGCGCGGCGAGCGCGACGGTCGCGCATGCGTGGCCGGCGTCGCAGCCGCTCCGAACGCGGCCGCATCGCCGCCGCGGCTGGCCAGCGGCCACGCGATCGCCGCGATCGCGGCCGGCAACGCCCAGCCCGCAAGCGCCGTGAGCCAGCCCCAGCGGGCGGCGGCAAACGGCGCGACGACGCTCGCGAGCACCGCGCCTCCCATGATCGACGTCGAATACACACCCATCGCGCCACCGATGCGCGTCGCGAAATGCGCCTTGACGAACCCCGGCAGCAACGCTTGTACCATCGCAATCCCGATGCCCGCACAGCATGCGCTCGCCAGCAGCAGCCACGCATGCCGCGCGCCGATGCGCGACACGCACGCGAACCCGATCAGCGCGACACCGAGCCATACGCCGCCCGAGATGCCCGTCGCGTGCTGCAATCGCCGCGCGCTCAATGCGCCGAGGCCCATCAGTAGGATCGGAATCGTGGTCAGCAGGCTCGCCGCGCCGTCGCCGATGCCGGTCGCGCGCTGGATCATGTCGAGCAGCGGACCGATCGCGGCCAGCGCCGGCCGCAGGTTCAGCCCGACCAGCACGATGGCGGCCAGCCGCCATCCGGGGGAAGTGAAGCGATTCATCGAATGGCCCTCGATATCGATGCGCGGCGCCTTCGTCGAGGAACCGCGCGTATTCATGTAAAGTATCTCGACATCAAGATAAATGCTGATTTATCTCGACGTCAAGATAACTGACAAGCCGAGGAGGGTTAATGGATCGAGCCGCGCATGCGCTCGCGCAATGGCGCGTCGAGCGTCCGGATCTGGATGCGTCGTCGATGCTCGTGATGGGACGGCTGCAGGAGGCCGCGCTCGTGATCGCGCGCGACGGTCTCAATCCGCTGTTTGCGCGCTACGGGATGCAGCCGGGCGAATTCGACGTGCTGGCGACGCTGCGACGCAGCGGCGCGCCGTTCGCGCTGACGCCGACCGCGCTGTACGACGCGCTGATGATGTCGTCGGGCGGGATGACCGCACGCATCGATCGGCTGCAGAAGGCCGGCTGGGTCGAGCGCCGGCCGAACCCGGCCGACGGACGCGGTACGCTCGTCGCGCTGACGGACGCCGGCCGCGCGCTGATTGACGACGCGGTGGTCGCGCACGTCGACAATCAGCGCGCGATGCTGGCCACGCTGTCGGAGGCGGAGCAGGCGCAACTTTCAGCGTTGCTGGAAAAACTGCTGGCGGGATGGGGGAAACAGGCGTCGGCCGGGAAATAGCGCCGCCGGATCGTCACGCCGAACGCCGCGAGCGGAAAGCGGAAACGCCAGAGGGAAGCGGGAAAGCCGCCCGCCGCGCGACGCGGCGGGCCGGACCGGCAGCGGGCAGCGCCCGCCGCAGGGGCTCAGTCGCGTGCCGGGATATTGAGCCCGCGCGCGACGGCCGGACGCGCGACGAACGCTTCGAGCGCGCGTGCGACGTGGCGGAACTCGCCGAAGCCGACGAGATCGCCCGCCTCATAGAACCCGACCAGGTTGCGCACCCACGGAAAAATCGCGATGTCGGCAATCGTGTACGCATCGCCCATCACCCACTTGCGGTTCGCCAGACGCGCATCGAGCACGCCGAGCAGGCGCTTCGATTCGGCGACGTAGCGGTCGCGCGGACGCTTGTCCTCGTAGTCGCGGCCGGCGAACTTGTGGAAGAAGCCGACCTGGCCGAACATCGGGCCGATGCCGCCCATCTGGAACATCACCCACTGGATCGTCTCGTAGCGGCCCGCGAGATCCTTCGGGATCAACTGGCCCGTCTTGTCCGCGAGATAGATCAGGATTGCGCCCGATTCGAACAGCGGCAGCGGTCTGCCGTCCGGACCGTCCGGATCGATGATCGCCGGGATCTTGTTGTTCGGGTTCAGCGACAGGAATTCGGGCGACAGCTGGTCGTTCGTGTCGAAGCGCACAAGGTGCGGCTCGTACGGCAGGCCGGTTTCCTCGAGCATGATCGACACCTTGACGCCGTTCGGCGTCGGCAGCGAGTACAGCTGGAGACGGTCGGGATGCTGGGCCGGCCATTTTTTCGTGATCGGGAAGGCGGACAGATCGGGCATGGAGGTTCGCTCGTCAACGTGGAGGATCCGCGCTCCGCCGGCCTGCCGCGCGTCGCCGGGCGGCCGCCGACACGGCGGCAGGGACGGGACGATCGCATCGGCAGGCGGGCGGGACGCGCCGAAAACGCCCACTGTAGCCGATCCCCGCGATCGCTGCAGACGGCGGGCCGCGCGTCGCGCCCGGGCGCCGCCGCGCACGCATCGCGTCGTCAGAAGTTGTGCCTCAGCCCGAGCATCGCGGCCGTCGTGCCGACCCCGGGCGCAACCGGCTGCCCGTACACGAGCATCTGGTCCATCGTGCCGCGGTTGTTCACGTGGCCGACCTGCGCATAGACCATCGTCCGCTTCGACAGGCTGTAGTCGGCCGTGAGCACGACGGCCGTCGACCGGTTTTCCGAGCGGTTGCGGTCCTTCAGGTAATACACGGCGGACGTGACCTGCAGCGCCGGCGTGAAGCGATAGCCGACGCCCGCCGACAGCATGTCGAGGTTCACCTGGTCGGCATGCGCGGGATTGCGGCCGTTGCCGTACGACGCCGACACCGAGAAATCGTGGAGCGTGTATTTCGCGCCGACGTAGACGAAGCGGTTGTTGTCGACGCCGGTCGGCGCGACACCCGGCGCCGGATTCGTGTCGTGGCCGTTGTAGTAGACGGCCGCGGCGTTGAGCCCGTAGTTCGCATACCTGAGCACGACCGATTCGCGCGTGCCGCCCTGGAACTGTCCGGCGACGCCGCCGGGCGCGTATTCGAGCGCGATCGATGCGCCCGCGAACGTCGGCGACTGATAGACGAGCGCATTGCTGTCGTACAGCGCGCCGATCGCGCCGTTGGTGCTCGTCCCCGGCCAGCCGGCCGCGGTGTTCAGGCCGAGCCATGCGGTCAGCACGCTGCCGAAGAACTGCGCGTTGCGCACGTCGGTGTCGGCCATCGCGTAGATCATCGGCACGATCTGGCGACCGGCCGCGAACGAGCCGAACGGCCCCGATATGCCGAGCGACGCGACCTGGTTGAAGATCGCGGCCGCGCCCGGTGTGTCGCTCAGTTGCATCTTGCCGGTGCCGCTGTCGAACGAACCCTGCAGCTTGAAGTTGACCTTGTAGCCGCCGCCGAGATCCTCGGTGCCCCGGATGCCCCAGAAGCTCGAATAGATGCCGCCGTCCTTCATGCGGAACACCTTGCCGGTGTTCGGCGCGTTCGGGCTGAACGATGCGGCCGACGTGCTCTGGTACAACAGGCCGGTGTCGACCACGCCGTACAGCGTGACGGAGGATTGCGCATGCGCGAGCGCCGAGCAGCCGGCAAGCGCCGCGAGCGCGGCCAGTTTCGTCTTCATCGAAGTCTCCAGGATCGTAATGGACCGCACGGGATCGAGCCCGGGCGGGTGAAGCAGGGCAGGCGGGAACGCGCGGGATGCGGCGCCGCCGCGAGCCGTGCGGAAAGACTACGCAACGACGCGCGGCCGTTCCCCCCCACGCGCGGGGGGCAGGGTTGCGGAGAACCGGAAGGGGGACAGGCGACGCGGTTGCCGTCAACGGCCGGGCGCGACCGGCGCTGGCAGGAGCAAGCGGAGGTTCAGGGCGCGCTTTCGAGCAACCCGAGCACCAGCGCGCGGCGCACCGCATGCTTGCGCGAACTGGCGTCGAGCTTGCCGAACAGGTTCTTCAGGTGCCACTTCACGGTTTCCTCGCCGACGGCGAGCGCTACCGCGATCTCCTTGTTCGACAGGTTGCGCGCGAGCAACTCGAGAATCGCGCGCTCCTTGGGCGTCAGCACGACGCTCGGCACCGCGCGCGGGCTGGCCGTGCTGCGCGGCGCGGGCGGCACGATGCGCGGTTGCGGCAGCGCTGGCCGCGCCGGGCCGTCGCCCGCCGGCGCCTCGTCGCCGACGCGTCGCGCCCAGTCGGCGAGCGCCGGATGTGCGTCGGCAAGCGTGCGCGTGAGGCCGAACATGTCCGCGAGGTTCATCGCCTCTTCGAGCAGCGCGCGGCCGCCGTGCGCCGACTGTTCGAGCGCGAACGCGCTGAGCGCCATGATCTCGATGCGCTCGCGTCCCGTGCTCATCTCGCGGGCCAGCACGGCCGCTTCGTCGAGCGCGGCGCGGGCATCGTCCCAGCGGCGCGCGGCGAGCGCGGCACCCGCGTGCGCCATCGCCTGCAGCAGCACGACGGGGCGCCGCCACAGCGGCCCGTGCGATGGAAATTCCGCCGCGGCGATCGCATCGATGCGCTCGACGAGCGCATGGCAGGTGGCTTCGCGATAGCGCGCCGCGTGAATGCGCACCTGCTCGGCTAGACTCGCGACCGACAGGCGCGGCAGCCGCCGCGCGACGCCCATCGCGTCGAGCGCCTCGAGCAGGTCGATCGCGCGATGCTCGACGCCGCGCAGCAGCGCGATGCGTGCGGCCGTCCGGTAGCCGAGCAGCACGCTGTCGGGCGTGCCCGCGTGCTCGAGCACGTCGAGCCGGTTCGCGAGCAGTGCGGCGGCCTGCTCGACGCGATCGGCCTCGTAGGCGATCGACGCGCACATCGCCGCGAGCATGCAGGTCAGCGGATGACGGCGCCCGAGATCGGCTTCCGCGCGTGCGAGCGCCGGCGACAACGTGTCGTCCGCGAGCCGGATCTGGCCTTCGCGCAGGTAGCTCAGGCCGGTGATCAATTCGCCCCAGCGCGCGACATAGCCGAAGCCAGCCGCCGTCTCGCTGCGCTGCGCTGCCTGCTGGAAGCGGCGCGCCTGGGCCGGCTCGCCGACGATGATCGCGCGCGCCGACAGGCGGTTCGCATGCATCTGCGCAAGCCACGTCGCCGCCGGCGGCATGAAGTCGGCCCACGGTTCGAACAGCTCGACGAAGCGATCGATTTCGTCGGCGTAATACGCGGCCGCGCTGAGGATCAACGCGCATTCGTAGCGCATCGCGGCCGGCGTGCCGGCGTCGGCCAGGATGCCGGCAATCTGGCGCTGCGCCTCGACATGGCGCTCGCCGAGCGCCAGCGCCCACGCAACCGCGATCCGCAGCGTCGGCCGCTTGTCGAGTTCCGCATCGGGCAGCAACGCGAGCCAGTCGAGCACGTCGTTGATGCGGCCCTGCTTGATCGCATCCTCGAGGCAGCGCCGCGCGAGCGCGTACGCGGTCTCGAACTGGCCGGCCGCATACGCCTGGCGCGCCGCTTCTTCCGTCATCCCGTGGGTGTCGAGCCACGCGGCCGCGCGGGCATGCAGCGCGCTGCGCAGCGCTTCGGGTTGCGCCGCCAGGCGGTCGCGCAGCGTATCGCGCACGAGCGGATGCAGCCGGCACCAGTCGGAATCGTCGGACGCGATGAACAGCGGCGTGTCGCGCGCGAGCCGTGCGAGCCGGCCGGCGGCATCCGCGTCGTCGAGCAGCGCGGCGCACAGCGCCGGATGCAGACGGTCGGCGACGCTCGTGCGGGTGAGGAACACGGTGTCGTCGCCGGACAGGTTCGCGAGCAGCAGCTCGACCAGTCGGTCGCGGGTGCCGTCCATGCGCGCGGCAAGCGCGTCGACGGCCTGGCGCGGATCGGCCGAGCGCGCCATCGCGGCCATCGCGAGCTGCAGCCCGAGCGGCCAGCCGTCGACGCGCTCGAACAAGCGCGCGCACCCCCCCGCGCCGACCCTC
>NZ_JAGIXF010000041.1:0-62612 GCF_021483755.1 Burkholderia sp. WTPI3
CCGCGCGCCGCACGACCATCGACGCGCTCCGCCGGCTTGCCGAGCCATTCGCCCACCTGCGCGTCGAGCGCGCGGGCCGGATCGAGCACGGCGTCCACGGCGCCCATCTTCACGAGGTTGTCGAGCCCCGGCGCGAACACCGGCGTCGAGCGCGCCATCTCCTTCAGCACGTCGATCGGCAGCTTCGTCACGCGCGACATCGACGGCAGGTCCATCACTTCCGGTTCCGCACCCGGCACCGCGAGCAGCGTGCGCGTCGCGAGCGCGGTCGCGATGAATGCGCCCGCGGCCGTATGGCCGTACAGCAGGCCGATCGTCCGGTGCCCGGCGAACTCCGCGTGCATCAGGCATTTCGCGAGATGCGCCAGGCATTCGTTCAGCCCGAGCAGCTCGTCACGCTTGCTCATCCGCTGGCTGTCGCTGTCGACCAGCACGAGAATCGGCGTGTCGCCGCCGCGCTCGATCGTGTCGAGCACGTGCGATGCGAGCGTCACGGCTTCGTCGATGCCGAACTGCAAACGGTCGGCGACGCCGATCACGTCGACGCGCGTGCCGGCCAGTTCCGCGTGGCCCGTGAGCAGGCTGCCGGTTCGCCCAATCGAATGGCCTTTAGGGAACAGCGAGGTCAGTACTTCATCGAGCGTCATGCTTCGGCTCCTGTAACTGGTCGGCGAGCTTCGCGAATTCGTCGTCGGGCATGCCCGGAATCGCTTCCGCCTTGTCCGCGCCGAGCGCGCGCCACACGTCGAGCGCATCCTTGCATTCGCCGAACCGTTCGATGCGCGCTTCGAGACGCGCCTGCTCCGCGCGCAGCATCGCCGCATCGAACGTCGGCGCACGGCCGAGCAGTTCGAGCGCAGCCGCGCGAAACGCGTCGGGCGTGTCCGCGACGTAGCGATCCGCGCCGCCGATCAGGCGGCGGTGCTTGCCGCCCATCGTGCGCCAGATCAGCGCACGGTCCTTCGCATCGAATTCCTCGACGCCGCGATTGGTCTCGATCACTTCAGGCCCCGACACGCTGATGCGCCCTTGCTCGGACACCGCGAGCGCCGAACAGCACGCAGCGAGCAGGCCGCCGCCGCCGTAGCAGCCCGCGCGCCCGCCGATCAGCCCGATCACCGGCACGCCGGCCGCGCGCGCTTCGACAAGCGCGCGCATGATCTCGGCGATCGCCAGCTCGCCCGCGTTCGCTTCCTGCAACCGCACGCCGCCCGTATCGAACAGGATCAGCACGGGCATGCCGAGTTCGCGCGCCGCGCGCAGCAGCCCCGTGAGCTTCGCGCCGTGCACTTCGCCGAACGCGCCGCCCATGAAGCGGCCTTCCTGCGCGGCGACGAACACGGGCCGGCCGTCGAGCCGGCCGCGGCCGACCACCATCCCGTCGTCGAACTGCTGCGGCAGGCCGAACAGCGGCAGGTGCGGGCTCGTCACGCGTTCGCCCGGCCCGAGAAATTCGGTGAAGCTGCCCGCATCGAGCAGCCCGTCGACGCGCTGGCGCGCCGACGCTTCGTACCAGCTCGCGCCGTTCGCGACGAACGCCGGTGCATCGTGAATCACGTCGGTCATCATGCGTCCCCCTCGATCGCGCGCACAGCCTGCGCGAGCCGCAGCGACACCATGTCGGGCCGCGCGCCGCCGTCGTTGATCGACAGCTTCAGGCCGCCCGGTGTGCGCCGTTCGACGAAGTCCGACACGACGGCCTGCCATACCGCGCCGAAGCCGACCGCCGCGGTGCGGATGTCGATCTCGCATTCGTTGCCCGGCAGCACGCGCTCGACGAGCACTTCGAGATTGCCCGACGCGACCACGCCGACGAGCGCCGTGGCCAGTTCGCCCTTCGCGCGTTCGCGCGCGGTGAAGCGGTAGTTCAACTGTTCCATGCCCTCTTCCTCACCAGTTGCGGAACCGGGCCGGCGGCGCATACAGGCCGCCCGACCAGTGCACGAGATCCTTGATCGAGCGCGCGGCGAGCCAGCGGCGGTCGGCGTCGAGCGGATCGATGCCGAGATCCTCCGGACGGCGAATCACGCCGCGCTCGCGCAGGCGCTCGACCATCTTCCTGTCGCGGCCGCGGCCGACTTCCGTATAGCCGGCCACGCCGCGAATCGCATGCTCGCGCTCGTCCTTGTCGCGGCACATCAGCAGGTTCGCGATCCCTTCCTCGGTGACGATGTGCGTGACGTCGTCGCCGTAGACCATGATCGGCGCGAGATCGAGCTGCAGCTTGTCGGCGAGCTTCAGCGCGTCGAGCTTCTCGACGAACATCGGCACGTTCTTGTCGCCAAACGTCTCGCCGATCTGCACGACCAGCTTGCGGCCGCGCCGCAGCGCCGCCGGCGTGTCGGGGTCGGCTTGCGCGCCGGCCTTCAGCCACGGCTCGCTCGGATGGCGCCGGCCGCGCGCGTCGCTGCCCATGTTCGGCGCGCCGCCGAAGCCGGCGATCCGCTCGGCCGTGACCGTCGACGAATGACCGGACAGATCGATCTGCAGCGTCGAGCCGATGAACATGTCGCATGCATAGAGGCCGGCGGTCTGGCAGAACGCGCGGTTCGAGCGCAGCGACCCGTCGGGGCCGGTGAACCACACGTCGGAGCGTGCGCGGATGTAGTCGTCCATCCCGACTTCCGAGCCGAAGCAGTGGATCTGCTCGACCCAGCCCGATTCGATCGCGGGAATCAGCGTCGGATGCGGATTGAGCGCCCAGTGCGTGCAGACCTTGCCTTTCAGCCCCAGCTTCGCGCCGTAGGTCGGCAGCAGCAGCTCGATCGCGGCCGTGTTGAAGCCGATCCCGTGGTTCAGGCGCTTGATGCCGTACGGTTCGTAGATGCCCTTGATCGCGAGCATCGCGGTCAGGATCTGCGTCTCGGTGATCGCGGCCGGGTCGCGCGTGAACAGCGGCTCGACGTAGAACGGCCTGCCGGCCTCGACGACGAAATGCACGCGGTCGCCGGGAATGTCGACGCGCGGCACCTTGTCGACGATGCGGTCGACCTGCGCGATCACGATGCCGTCCTTGAACGCGGTGGCTTCGACGACGGTCGGCGTGTCCTCGGTGTTCGGGCCGGTGTACAGGTTGCCGTCGGCGTCGGCGCTGACCGCCGCGATCAGCGCAACCTGCGGCGTGAGGTCGATGAAGTAGCGCGCGAACAGCTCGAGATACGTGTGCACCGCGCCGAGCGCGATCTTGCCGCCGAACAGCAGCTTCGCGATCCGCTGCGACTGCGGGCCGGAATACGCGAAATCGAGCCGCTTCGCGATCCCGCGCTCGAACACGTCGAGATGCTCGGGCAGCACGACGCCCGACTGCACCATGTGCAAATCGTGCACCTTCGCGCTGTCGACGTCGGCAAGCGCGGTTGCGAGCAGGTCGGCCTGTTTCTGGTTGTCGCCTTCGAGGCAAACGCGGTCGCCGGGCCGCAGCACCGCTTCGAGCAGCGCGACGGTGTCGCGCGCATCGACCCGCTTGCCCTGCGCGTACGCCGCGCCGGCCGCGAGGCGTGCATCGCGCGCCTGCCGCGCGTGATTCCATCCCGTCATGAACAGTTCTCCCGCTTCGATGGTTCAGCGGCATTCTAAGCCTGGCGCCGCCGCCGATTGATGATGTTGACGAATGCGACTCAGAGGACGCCGCGATGGATGCGGTCCGCTACGGGCCGCGCCTGCCGGCTGCACGCGCGGGCCGCCCGAACCGGACGCGGACGGCTACGCGCCGACCAGCGCGCGCGTCGTGAAGAACAGCACCGACGGCCCGAGCAGGCAGCCGACGCCGGTATGGAACGTCGCGACCAGCGCGCCGTACGGCACGAGCCGGCGATCGGTCGCGGCAAGCCCGGCGCTCACGCCGCTCACGGTGCCGGCCAGGCCGCCGAAGATCATCGCGGAGCGCGGCGTCTTCAGGCCCATGAAGTTGGCTGCAACCGGCGTGCCCACCATCACGATGATCGCCTTGACGAGCCCCGTCGCGATGCTGAGCGCGATCACGTCGGAACTCGCGCCGATCGCCGCGCCCGTAACGGGCCCGACGATGTAGGTGACGGCGCCCGCGCCGATGGTCGTCATGCTGACCGCGTCGGTGTAGCCGAACGCGCGCGCGATGCACGCACCGACGATGAACGGCAGCACGGTGCCGAGCAGCAGCGACACGACGCCGACGAGGCCGGCCTTGCGCGCCTCGGTCGGCTGCACTTCGAACGCGGTCGCGACGATCGCGAAATCGCGCAGCATCGCGCCGCCCATCAGGCCGACGCCCGCGAACAGCGGCACGTCGGCCAACCCCTTCTCGCCGCCGGTGAATGCGCCGCCGACGTACGCCAGCGCGAGACCGATCACGATCGCGATCGCGGAGCCGTGCACGCGGCCGAACGTGAGCTTGCGCGACACGATCGACGACAGCCACATGATCAGGCCGACCAGCGCGAACGACGCGACGAGCCCGTTGTGGGCGACGGTTTTTTCGAGCATCTGCAGCATTGCGGCCTCCGTCACTGTTCTTCGAATTGCGGCACGCCCGCGAAGGCCGTATCGTCGCGCCCCGTGCGCACGAGTACCGCGATGCAGCATGCGCAGATCGCGACCGCGCCGACGGCGGCCAGCAGCGCGACGGGGCCACCCTTCAGCGCGGCGACGACGTTCTGGTTCGCGGCCATCGCGACGACGACCGGGATGTACATCGCGCCCCAGAAGCCGACGCCGGCCTCGGTTTCCTTCGGCAGCCAGCCGCGCCGGTGCAGCCACAAACGCAGGCAGATCAGCAGCAGCATCGCGATGCCGACGCCGCCGACATTGGTCTTCACGCCGATCGCGGTGCCCAGCAGGTCGCCGAGGAATAGTCCGGCCAGATGGCAGAACGCCAGCAGCGCGGTTCCGTAGATGATCATGAGTCGTCTCCAGTCTCTTCGTGACGGGCGCCTGACACCTGCGGGAGACGGGGCCCGCCGCGCCGATCCCGAGCGCGGACACTCTGTCTCCTGCGGCGGTGCGCCGCGGCCCGGCGGCTCGTCGTGCGAGCGCGTTCTCGGGCGGTCGATGGGATGATGCGGTTTCGAGCCGGACGCCGGATGCCTTAGACTGACCGATGCAGCCGGCGGCGCGACACGCGCTACGCGTCCGCTGCGCCCCGTCTGCACGAGCCGCATCGGGGCGTATCCGATACTAGCCCCGCAAAATCCGGCCATTTATGAAGTTGTCGAAACCGATTCAGTGGATTTAGCAATGCGTCCATTACCGCCCGAGCTGCTGCGCAGCTTCGTCGCCGTCGCCCAGTCCGGCAGTTTCACTGCCGCGTCCGAGCGCGTGAGCCTGTCGCAGTCGACCGTCAGCCAGCACATCCGCCGTCTCGAAGAACTGCTCGACCGGCCGCTGTTCGAGCGCGACACGCGCAACGTGCGCTTGTCGCAGCACGGCGACGCGCTGTTCCGCTACGCAGTGCGCATCCTCGAGCTGATGGACGAGGCCGTCACGTCGGTGTGCGGGCCGCCGCTGTCAGGCAAGGTGCGGCTCGCGATGTCGGAGGATTTCGCGTCCGCGCACCTGACGGCCGCGCTCGCGAGCTTCGTGCAGCGCAATCCGGAAGTCGAGCTCGCGATCTCGACCGGGTTGTCGGGCGACCTGTTCGACGCGCTCGACGAAGGCCGTCACGATCTCGTGTTCGCGAAGCGGGTCGCGGGCAGCCGGCGCGGCCGCGTGATCCGCAGCGAACCGCTTTACTGGTGCACCGGCCCCGATTCACGCATTACCGGCCACGAGGCCGTGCTGCCGCTCGCGATGCATCCCGAGCCGAGCGTGTCGCGCCGTCGCGTGCTGGAATCGCTCGAGGCGGTCGGCCGCCCTTACCGGATCGCGGTCGTGAGCAGCAGCATCGCAGTGCTGCGCGCGGCCGCGAGCGCGGGGCTCGGCGTCAGCGCATTCGCCGGCTACGTGATTCCGGCCGGGCTCGCGCGGCTCGACGCGGGGCTGCCCGAGCTCGGCGAACTCGAATACGTGATCGATCGTCCGGCGGCCGCATCACGCTCGACGCTCGCGCTCGAAGCCACGCTGATCGCCGCGGCGGCCGAGCTGTAGCGGCACCGGTCGCGCTCGCCAACGCAGCAACCTCGGCGACGCCCCGCTGCGGCGTCACGCGCAACTGACCATCTTGCCCGGAACGCGTCAGCGTCTGCGCAGTGCCCGCTCGCGAGAATGGGGCCCATCGGAATGCACGGCAGCGTGCCGTGCGTCCGCTGTCCCGTCCCCATGATCGGAGCACACCATGAACGCCATGCGATTCGCCGTCGCGACCGCCGCAGCCGCGCTGTTATCCCCCGCCTTTGCACAA
This sequence comes from Burkholderia sp. WTPI3, assembly GCF_021483755.1. NCBI lineage: Bacteria > Pseudomonadati > Pseudomonadota > Betaproteobacteria > Burkholderiales > Burkholderiaceae > Burkholderia > Burkholderia sp. WTPI3. The sequence goes on from NZ_JAGIXF010000041.1 coordinate 6,314, forward strand.
ACCGGCGCGCCCGCCCCCGAGCAGGGCCTCACGCGTGCGGAAGTCGTCGCCCAGTTGAAGCAGGCCTATCTCGACGGCGAGCTGCCGACGAACGACGGCAACTATCCGCCGGACGCCGCGGCGCGCGCGCGCAATCGTGAACTGGTGCAGGCCGCACGACCCGCATGGCTCGCACAGACACCGCAGGCGCCGCAAACGAGCGCTCAGCAATAGTCGCCCGCGCAGCGCGGCGACAGGCTCAGGGCAGGAAGCTGCGACGCCGCGCGTCGATCAGCTCGACGAGCAGCCGGTCGCGCTCGGCGGCGAGCTCCTGCATCGAGCGCTCGCCCTGGATCGCGCGCAGTTCGTCGTTCAGCTTGCGATCGACGTCAGGGTCGAACGACGGCGTGCCGAGATCGTCCCACCACGTCGTGATCGGCCCCGACAGATGTTCGAGGAAGTGCGCGATCCCGCCCGCGCCGCCGCCGAGGTGATAGGTCAGGCACTGCCCCATCAGCCCCCAGCGCAAGCCCGGACCCCATGCGACCGCCTTGTCCGCATCCGCGACGCTCACCACGCCTTCGCCGACGAGGTGATACACCTCGCGGAACAACGCCGCCGCGAGCCGGTTCGCGACGTGGCCCGTCATTTCCTTGTTGAGCACGATCGTCTGCTTGCCGAGCGCGTCGTAAAACGCCTTCACGCGCGCGATCACGCCGGCATCGGTCGCGTCGCCGCCCACCAGCTCGACGAGCGGAATCAGGTGCGGCGGGTTGAACGGATGCGCGATCAGGCAGCGCTCCGGATGCTTGTCGCACGCGGTCTGGATCTCGGACATCTTCAGGCCCGACGAGCTCGATGCGATCGGTACGTGAGCCGGCAGCACGTCGTCCATCCGGCGATAGAGCGCGCGCTTCAGGTCGAGCCGCTCGGGGCCGTTTTCCTGCACGAAATCGGCACCGTCGAGTGCGCGCGAGAGATCGGCGTCGAACGACAGCCGTGCGCAGAGTTCGGCGGCCCGTTCGCCGAGAAACGCGGCGAGCGCGTCGCGCAGCCGTGTGTCGGCCTGCGGCGCGGGATCGGTCGCGACGACGTCGAAGCCCTTCGACAGATAGAAAGCCGCCCAGCTCGCGCCGATCACGCCGGCCCCGACGATCGCGATGCGTTGAATGTCCATGTCCTTCCCGTCTCCGTGGTCTGTGGATAGCGCGACGATTGTCGCATCGATTCGCATCGTCACGCGTTGACGCAAATTGCAATTTCCCTCTTGAAAACCGCTGCGGCGGCCTCTAATTACCGGTTACCCGGCAGTGCCCGTCACGCGGGCTGCCCCCGTTTCGACTCGGCGGCAAGCCGCCCGTCGCACTCACCATCGGCGACGCGTCGTCGCGTCTTTCGCGTTTCATGTTCCGGAGGAATTTCATGAGCGGCATTCATAACGGCCACGACCTGTTCGACGAATTCGCCCGCGTGCAGCGGCAAATGGCGAGCCTGTTCGGCGAGCTGCCGACCGGCATCCGCGCGGTGCGTCCCGGCGCGTTTCCCGCGCTGAACGTCGGCACCACCGACGACGCGATCGAGATCGTCGCATTCGCGCCCGGCATGAGCGCGGCCGACTTCGACGTATCGATCGACAAAGACCTGCTGACGATCAGCGGCGAGCGCAAGCCCGCGCCGCGCGACGCCGGCGACGAAGTGCGCACCTATGCGCAGGAACGCTTTCATGGCACGTTCCGCCGCGTGGTCGAGCTGCCGCAGAATGCCGATGCCGACAACGTCAGCGCCCGCTACGAAAACGGCTGCCTGCTGATTCGCGTCGGCCGGCGCGAGGCATCGAAGCCGCGCGCGATAACCGTCCAGTAAAACTCAGGAGAACGACATGAATACGAGCCAGACCCTGACCGAACGCCAGACCGGTGCCGCGCCTGCTGTTGCCGCTGCCGACGCCGCACGCCGCCCCGCGATTACGCCGGCCGTCGATATCGTCGAGGACAAGCAGCGCGTCACGCTGCGCGCCGACCTGCCCGGCGTGCCGCGCGAAAACCTCGACGTGAAGGTGCACGACAACACGCTGACGATCGAAGCCGACACACGCATCGACACGCCGGCCGAGCAGCGCATCCGGCATGCCGAAGTGCGCGCGCCGCGCTATGCGCGCACCTTCGTGCTGAGCCCCGATCTCGACACGTCGAGGATCGACGCCAACCTGCGCGACGGCGTGCTCACGCTGACGATTCCGCGTCGCGAGGAAACGCGCCCGCGCCGCATCGACGTGACGTCCGGCAACGCGTAAACGCCGACATACATCGTCGCGCGACGCGTATGTAAAAGCCCCGCCAGGCACGCTGCCTGACGGGGCTTTTTGCAACATGCGTGCAACGTGCGGCGCGGTGCATGCGCACCGCAGCGATCAATCGAAGTCGAACAGGTCGAACATCGATTTCTTGCGGCGCTGGCCGTCGTGCCGATAACGATCGTCGTGCGAACGGCCGTCGCGGCCCCAGCCATCTTCGCGCGTGCGCGGTGGCTGCGGATCGTGCCGCATCGCCGCATCGCCGGTTTCGCGCGCAATCAGCTTGTCGAGTTCGCCGCGATCGAGCCACACGCCGCGGCACGTCGGACAGTAGTCGATTTCGATCGACTGGCGCTCGGCCATCAGCAGGTCGGGCGTCTTGCAGACCGGACATTTCATCGCGCTTCTCCCAGGGTTGCAAATTCCGCGTCGCGGGCAAGCCGGCCGAGGCCGGCCTCCCGCTCGCCGGCTCAGTGACTCAGCGACCTTCGACTCGCGCAGCGCGCTTCGCCTTCGCGCGCCGCGCCAGCATGTTCATGCCCTCGACGAACGCCGAGAACGCCATCGCCGCGTAGATATAGCCCTTCGGCACGTGCGAGCCGAAACCTTCCGCGATCAGCGTCATGCCGATCACGACGAGGAACGACAGCGCAAGCATCACGACGGTCGGGTTGCGGTCGATGAAGCGTGCGAGCGGCTGGGCGGCGAACAGCATCACGGCCACCGCGACGATCACCGCGACGAACATGATCGGGATGTGCTCGGTCATGCCGATCGCGGTCACGATGCTGTCGATCGAGAACACGATATCGAGCATCACGATCTGGCCGATCGCCGCCCACATCGTCAGGCTGGCCGCGCCGCCGGACGCGCCATCCGCGTCGCCGTCGCGCGACACGTGGTGATGGATCTCGGTCGTCGCCTTCCAGACGAGGAACAGGCCACCCGACAGCAGGATCAGGTCGCGCCACGAGAATGCATGATCGAACAGCGTGAACACGGGCGTGGTGAGGCTCGCGATCCATGCGACGCTGCCGAGCAGCGCGAGACGCATCACGAGCGCGAGCGCGATGCCGACGCGCTGCGTGCGGGCGCGCTGCGCTTCGGGCAGCTTGTTGCTGAGGATCGAGATGAAGATCAGGTTGTCGATGCCGAGCACGACTTCCATCACGACGAGCGTCAGGAGCGCCGCCCAGACGGCGGGATCGGCAGCAAGCGTCAGCAGGTAGTCCATGAAAAGGGCCGAGACGAAAGTGGAAAGCCCGATGATAGACAACCCACGACCTCGAGAAAATCAGAGAAAATGTGATCTTTGGTTCGGTTTTTACGAAATAACGATCCGATGCTGAATTTTCGACATCTGTACTATTTCTGGGTCGTCGTGAAGGAAGGCGGCTTCGCGCGTGCCGCCGAGCGGCTCGACATGGCCGTGCAGACGATCAGCGCGCAGGTGCGCGAGCTCGAGAAGTCGCTCGGCCACCAGCTGCTGCGCCCGGCCGGGCGCGGCGTCGCGATGACCGACGCCGGGCAGGCCGCGTATGCGCGCGCGGAAGTCATCTTCGAGATGGGGCGGCTGATTCCCGACGAAGTCCGCGCGGCGGCGAGCCAGCCGACCGTGCGGCTCGCAGTCGGTCTCGCGGACGGGATCTCGAAGCTGGCGGCCCATGCGATCCTCGCGCCGGTGCTCGATACGCCCACGCTGCGGCTGCTGTGCCACGAAGGCGAACACGATGCGCTGCTCGCGGAGCTGGCGCTGCACCATCTCGATCTCGTGCTGGCCGGCCAGGGTGCGCCGTCGGGGTCGAACCTGCGCGTGACGAGCGAGCGGCTCGTCGCATCGCCGGTCGACTGGTACGGGCCGGCGGCGCTCGTCACGCCGGCCGCCCGACAGCGCTTTCCGCAGTGCCTCGCCGAATTGCCGGTGCTGCTGCCCACCGCCCATTCGGCGCTGCGCGCGCGTCTGGACCTGTGGCTGGAGCGCGAACGGATCGTCCCGCGCGTGGCCGGGGAATTCGAGGACAGCGCGCTGATGGCCGTGTTCGCCGCGCGCGGCCTCGGCGTATTTCCGCTCAGCGAACTCGGCGCGAACGATGCATCGCTGCTGCGCGGGCTGCGCCGGCTCGGCCGCGCGGGCGACGTGACCGAGGAAATCCACGCGATCCGCTCGCGGCGCGGCGAACATCATCCGCTGGCATCGCAACTGCTCGCCGCCGCGCGGCCCGTGGCGGCCGGCTGAAGCGAACGCGACATCAAACGAAACTATAATGACGCCCCGGCCATACGAGATTGCCCGCGGAAATCGCCCGCGCGCCGCGCAGGCACCGCCGTTACGCGGCTTGCGCGCACTGCGCCCGCAGCCGCCGCACGGCATCTCGCCGAGCCTTTTGAAAGACGCCATGCACAACCGATTTCGCCTGTTTTCCGTTTCGTGCGCGCTCGCGGCCGCGGCCGTGCTGGCGGCGTGCTCGTCGCCGCCCAAGCCGATCTACCAGCAGGAACAGTTCGACGCGACCAGCAGCCCGTACTCGCACACGTTCCACTCGAAATCCGATGCAACCTGCGAAGCCGCGCGGCGCGCGCTGCTGAGCCAGGGCTATGTCGTGTCGTCGTCGCGCAACGACGCGGTCGACGGCAGCAAGAATTTCCAGCCCAGCAACGACATGCACGTCGTGATCGAGTTTCACGTCGTGTGCGCGGACGCGAACACGGATGGCTCGTCGAGCATCGCGTACGTGAACGCGGTGCAGGATCGCTACACGCTGAAGAAGTCGAATACGTCGGCGAGCGTCGGGCTCAGCGTGTTCGGCTCGCTATCGCTGCCGATCGGGTCGAGCGACGATGCGCTCGTGAAGACCGCGAGCGAGACGATTCCGGCCGGCGTGTTCTATGAGCGCTTCTTCAATCTCGTCGAGCACTTCCTGAAGGTCGATCCGGCCCGCCGCGATCGCGCGGCCGTGAGGGCGGCCGAGAAGGAACCGGTCACGCCCCTGCCCGAGCCCGCGCCGACGCCGCAGGGCGAGCCGATGAAGATGACGACGCCGGTCGTGCCGACGCCGCCCGCCGCGCCGGTGCCGCTTTCGGTGCCGAGCGTCGCGCCGGCGACGGGGACATCGGTGGTGCCGGCCGCGCCCGGCGTCACTCCGGCCGTGGTCGCACCGGGAACAATGCGGGCTGGTGTACCGGGGGCGGTTTCGGTGCCTGCTTCGGCTTCGGCCCCCGCTTCGGCTTCGATCCCCGCTTCGGCTTCGATCCCCGCTTCGGCCTCGATCCCCGCTTCGGCTTCGATCCCCGCTTCGGCTTCGGTTCCCGCTTCGGCTTCGATCCCCGCTTCGGCCTCGATCCCCGCTTCGGCTTCGATCCCCGCTTCGGCTTCGGTTCCCGCTTCGGCTTCGGCGCCTGCTGCGGCCTCGGTTCACGCTTCGGCCCCGACGCCCGCTTCGGCTTCGGCCCCCGCTTCCAGCCCGGTATCGACGCCTGCCGCTGCAACGCCGGCATCGGCCGCATCTGCGCCGGTGCCCGCGTCCACGACATCCGCCCCCGCGTCCTCGAACACCACGCCTGCCGCCGCCGATCCGGTCGCATCATCGGCACCGACCGGTGCAAGCGCACCAGTTGCCAACTAACGCGCGTTCCGTCTCCCCGCGCCGTGCCTCTCGAGGCGCGGCGCGATCCCCCTTCTCCGCCCCCGCCAACGACATGTCCGGCCGCACGCCGGCCGCCCGTCACGCACCTTCGATTCGAAGCGACTGACGACCGAGGTCAACGCACCACGACGGCCCCGCGCGCCCTACGTGCAAGACCAGCCGGAATCTCCTACCGCCCTGCCTTTCCGCTTTACCTCAACGTCGCATTCAGCGTGTGCAGTGACTCGACCGTCGCCGTCACGCCGCCGCAGACGATCACCGCGATATTCGACGCCGACTCGAGCACCGGCACCGACGCGTCGAGCGCGGCCAGCGCAGCACCGCATGCGGGTTCGACGACGATCCGGTGCTCGTCCAGCAACCGCAGCGACGCAGCCACCGCTTGCGCATCCGACACGACGACCGGATGAATCGCGTGCCGTGTCGCCCATTCGACCGCCGCGTCGCATGGCCGCTTCGCGCCGAGCGACGTCGCAATGCTCGTGATCGCCGGCAATTCGACCGGATGCCCCTGCTCGACCGAACGCGCATAGCAGTCGGCACCTTCCGTCTCGACCGCGACGACCGGCACGTCGCGCCAGCCGTTGCGCGCGAGCCCTTCGAGCACGCCGCACAACAACCCGCCGCCGCCGACCGCCAGCACGACCGCATCGGGCTTCGGGCCGCTCGCCGCCATCTCGTCGATCATCGTCGCGTGCCCCTGCCACAGCACGGGGTCGTCGAACGGATGCACGAAAGCGTCGTGCGGGCCGACGGCCGCCAGCGCGAACGCGTTCGCCTCGGCCCAGCTCGCGCCGTGCACGACGACCTCCGCGCCCTCGACGCGAATCAATTCGCGCGCGCGGGCCGACGCGCTTTCCGGCACGACGACGAGCACCGGCACACCGAGCTCGCGGCCACAGTACGCGACCGCGATGCCCGCATTACCGCCCGACGACGACACGAACCGCCGTGCGCCAGTCGCATGCCGCGCTTCGCAGACGGCACCGATCCCGCGCAACTTGAACGAACCGGACGGCTGCAGCGCATCGAGCTTGAACAGAACGTTCATGCCGAGCCGACGCGAGGCGATTTGCGAACGGATATACGGAGTCTGGATATGAAGCGGCATGGTGCGGGACACGATGAGAATGGGTGACGGAAGGAGCGCGCCGACGGCGAGCCGGTGCGGCAACGGAAACCATCGTACGGCACGCACGCCATGCTTTCCAATACCATCGAATGGCATTTGCTATGCTCTGCAGGCATACCGCATCAATCGGAATCGGAGCCCGCACCGCATGCGCCAGATCGAACTGCGTCACCTGCGTTATTTCGTGGCGGTCGCGCAAGCCGGCAGCGTGATGGCCGGCGCCCGCGCGGCCGGAATCGTCCAGCCGGCGCTGTCGCGTCAGATCCGCGAACTCGAGGAAGCGATCGGCACGCCGCTGCTGATCCGCCGCGCAACCGGCGTCACGCTCACGGCGGCCGGCGCGAGCTTCCTGCAGGACGCAACCGCCCTGCTCGCGACGTTGCAGGACAGCCGCGAGCGCGCGTTGCGCAGCGCGGCCGGCCAGTTCGGCGAGCTGCGGCTCGGCGCGCTGCCGAACTGCCTGCCGCTGCCGATCGTCGCGGATGTGCTGAAGGCGTTTCGCGACGCATGTCCGGACGTGAAACTGTCGATCGCGCCGATGCTGTCAGCCGAGCAGGCGGCGGCGCTGACGCGCGGCCAGCTCGACGGCGGCATCATGGCGTGGCGTCGCGACGAAGCGCCGCACCTGTCAGGCGTGCGGCTGCTGAGCGACCGCTTCGTGCTCGCGATGCCCGCGCGGCCCGGCGGCCCCTTTCATGCGCCGCGCGCGCTGGCCGACGTCGCGCATGCGCCGTTCGTATGGTTCGACGCACAACGCTCCGCCGCGCACCACCGGTTCCTGATGGCGCAATGCGAGCGGGCCGGCTTCACGCCGCGCATCGCACAGGTCGGCAGCGACATTCCGACGCTGATCGGCCTCGTTGCGGCCGGCATGGGCTGCGCGTTCGTGCCGGAAAGCGCGGCGCCGACGTGTCCGCACACGGTCCGGCTCGTCGCGCTCGACGAACTCGCGAGCCGCTTCGACATCGAGTTCGTGTTCGACGGCGCACCGGCGTCGGCGTCACCGGTCGTCGCGCGGTTCGTCGAAGCCGTGCGCGAAGCGACCGGTTACGCGGACTGAGCGGCGAAACCGCAGGAGCGGCAGCCGGACCATCCGCGGCGGATCCACCCGCCGCATTCGCCATCGCGGCGCCCTAAACTACGGCGCAAATTCGCGAAAATCCTTTCATATCGATGACAAATCATGTCGACGCGTCAGTATTTTTAAATTGACACCAAAAACGGCCGTTTAATGACATTTCGAATTGTTATGGACCGAAATATACTTCGCGCGCATCCAACCCTCGTGCCAAAGAGAGGATGCTTTTCCACCCCGGTCACGGTCCCCCTGTGACCGGGGTTTTTTTGCTCCTGAGCCACGCCGGCAACGGGTTCGCGACGACGATGCAGCACGTCCGCGCGCGAAATGACGGTCGTGCGCGCGTGTCGGCCGATCGCTTCGTCGCGGCCGCTGAGCGCCGCCCGCATCGCTTCGGAACGCAGTCGTAGACCCGGCCGGCCGTGCACGTCGAACCCGGGCGTTCCGCTGCACCCGGCAGCCTCGTTGCTCCGGCGACGGACTCCATTCGCACGGCACGGGCCCACTCGCGCGCCCAGCCGTCGATCGCGTGCGAATCGCCGGAAGCCCCGTCCTGCGGGCCGGGTGTGCACACCGGCCGAGTCTGCATTGTTGACATGAAATCAAGATAATTTCGCCTGCATGCGGCTTTTTCCGCAAAAGTAGTGCAGGCACACTTCAGCCTGTCCACAACGGCGCGATGCCGTTGCCCAACGCTTACAGGAGCACTTCGCGTGAACACCACGACTTCTTCTCCTTCCCGCCCGGGCGGCAGCGCCACGCTGCCGCTGCTGGCGCTCGCCGCCGGTGCGTTCGGCATCGGCACGACCGAGTTCTCGCCGATGGGCCTGCTGCCCGTGATCGCCGACGGTGTGTACGTGTCGATTCCGAAGGCCGGCATGCTGATCAGCGCATATGCGATCGGCGTGATGGTCGGCGCGCCGCTGATGACGCTGCTGCTCGCGCGCTGGTCACGCCGCTCGGCGCTGATCGCGCTGATGTCGATCTTCACGATCGGCAACCTGCTGTCGGCCATCGCACCGGACTACACGACGCTGCTGCTCGCCCGACTCGTCACGAGTCTGAACCACGGCGCGTTCTTCGGGCTCGGCTCGGTGGTCGCGGCAAGCATCGTGCCGCGCGAGAAGCAGGCCAGCGCCGTCGCGACGATGTTCATGGGCCTCACGATCGCGAACGTCGGCGGCGTGCCGGCCGCGACGTGGCTCGGCCAGATCATCGGCTGGCGCATGTCGTTCGCGGCAACCGCGGGCCTCGGCATCGTCGCGATCGCCGGCCTGTTCGCCGCGCTGCCGAAGGGCGAAGCCGGCAAGATGCCGAACCTGCGTGCCGAGCTGTCGGTGCTGACGCGCCCCGTCGTGCTCGGCGCGCTCGCCACGACGGTGCTGGGCGCCGGCGCGATGTTCACGCTGTATACATACGTCGCCCCGACCCTCGAACACCTGACGGGCGCCACGCCCGGCTTCGTGACCGCGATGCTCGTGCTGATCGGTGTCGGCTTCTCGATCGGCAATATCGCCGGCGGCCGTCTGGCCGACCGCTCGCTCGACGGCACGCTGGCCGGGTTTCTGGTGCTGCTGATCGCGACGATGGCCGCGTTTCCGCTGCTCGCCAGCACGCATGCCGGTGCCGCGATCACGCTGCTGGTCTGGGGTATCGCGACGTTCGCGGTGGTCCCGCCGCTGCAAATGCGCGTGATGCGTGCCGCACACGAAGCACCGGGCCTTGCATCGGCCGTGAACATCGGTGCGTTCAACCTCGGCAACGCGCTCGGCGCGGCGGCCGGCGGTGCGGCAATCTCGGCCGGCTTCGGCTACGCGGCGGTGCCGGCCGTCGGCGGGCTGATCGCCGCGGCAGGGCTCGCTGTCGTCGCGCTGCAGGTCGCTCAGCGCCGCCGCGCACCGGCCGCCGCGAATTCCTGAACGCGACCTTGCCGGCCCGGCGAATCGCGCGGGCACACCGGACTCGAAACATGCATTTCGATGGCCGCGCAATGCGGCCATTTTTTCGTCATTGAAAAACGCCATCGTTTCCACGACGTGGCCGCGCGCACTGTCGATCGGCCTTTCGTCTCCCGGCGCGGATGCGGCCACCTGTTCGAACTGCATCGCGGCCGCACGGCGAACGCGGCCTGGCACGCATTCTCGACAGAGTGATGTAACCGCGCGAACACGCGAACGCGGAAGAAGCAGGCGCCGACCTGCAACGCCCGGCGCCCGATGCGGCACCGGTCAGAACCGATGCACGATGCCGAGCTGCACACCACGCGCATTCGCGCCCGGATAGGCAAGCGGCAGCCCCGGATTCGCCGCGCCGGCAAGCGTGTACCCTGCCTGGTTCCGGTTGCGCAGGTACGACAGCGCGCCATAAAAGCTCGTGCGCTTCGACAGGTCGTATTCGTACATCAGCCCGAACTGGTCCGCATTGTCGCCCTGCGACGTCTGGTCGTGCAGGTATGCATAGCCGAGCGCAACGTAGTTCGCCGGGTTGAGCTGATACTTGACCGACAACCCGTACACGCGCGAATCGATCCCGAGGTCGTCCCACTTCACCGCCGAGAAACCGCCGTACACGGTCGCCTTGCCGATCTCGTACGAGGCACCGGCCATGATCGTGCGATCGGTCGTGGTCGCCGTCGCGCTCTTCAGCCACTGCCCCGCGACGAACGCCGCGAACGGCCCGTGCTCGTAGGTCACGTCGAACTGCTGGCTGGAGCCCGCGGAGCGCACGCCGCCCGCGTCGCCGAAGCCGAAGTACAGCCCGGCCTGGAACCCGGCGATTTCGGGGCTCTGGTACGACAGCGTATTGCTCGTGCGGAACGAGAACACGGTCAGGTTGTCCATGCCGGACGCCTGCGTGACGCCGCCGAACGCATCCTGTCCGCCCTGGTCGTTGAACAGCGGCGAATTCTGGCGGCCCGCGCGCACCTTGCCCCACTGCCCCGCGATGCCGACCCACGCCTGCCGGTTGAACATGCTGCCCGAGCTCGCGAGCGAACCGTCGTTCGGGTTGAAGCCGTTCTCGAGCGCGAACTCGATCTTTTGCCCGCCGCCGATGTCCTCGCCGCCCTTCACGCCGAACCGGCTGCCCCACTGGCCGCCGGAGCCGATCGCCGCCGTGTAGCCGTTGCCGGTGTTCACGTACTGCGCGAATTCGTCGATCACGCCGTACAGTGTGACGCCGTCCTGCGCGCAGGCCGCGCCCGAACCGGCGACGCATGCCGTCGCAACTGCGATGCGAAGGCCGGCGTGCACCGGCCGCGCGCGGGAATGATTTCCTCGTGCGTTCATTTTCTTAGTCCTACTATCCAATTGAAGGAGAATGGAACGATGCCGGGCGCGATGGTCTTGCCATGCCGACATCGCGAGTAATCAAGGAGATACGGCGCGGCCCTTCGCGCAAAGCCCGAGCGAAGGGCCGCTCAGGCCGGCTGCACGCCGGCCCGGCGGGCGACGCGATGCGTCAGTGCTGAACTTCGCCCCGTTCGAGCGGCAGGATCAGGCGCTCGGGGATGCTGCGGCGCGATGCGCGCGCGCCGATGTAATACAGCACGGCCGGCACGATCAGGCCGAGAATCCACGAGATGTCCGTACCGCCGAGCGCATCGACGAGCGGGCCCGTATAGATGTGCGTCGACATGAACGGCAGTTGCACCAGGATGCCGACCACGTAGATCGTGATCGCCATCACGTTCCAGCGGCCATAGCGGCCGTCCGGATCGGACAGCGCCGGCACGTCGTAGCGCGAGCGCGTGAAGCAGTAGTAATCGACCAGGTTGATCGCGCTCCACGGCGTGAAGAACGCGAGCAGGAACAGGATGAACGCGGTGAATTCCTTCAGGAACGAATGGCGGCCGGCGAGCGCGATCAGCGTCGACACGCAGATCATCCCGACGATGTACACGAGACGGCTGCGCGACGACACCGCGCCCTTGCCGCGAAAACCGCTGACGATCGTCGCCATCGACATGAAGCTGCCGTACGCGTTGAGCGCAGTCACCGTCACCTTGCCGAATGCGATGCTGAAGTACAGCAGCGCGGCCACGGCGCCCGTCGAGCCGAGGCCGACGATATACGACACTTCGTGGTGCGCGAACTGGCTGCCGGCGAGCGCGGCCGCGAACACACCGAACACCATCGCGGCCTGCGCGCCGATCACCGAGCCGAGGCCGACCGCGCAAAATGTGGCGACCGACGACGTCGAGCGCGGCAGGTAGCGCGAATAGTCGGCGACGTACGGGCCGAACGCGATCTGCCACGATGCGGACAGCGACATCGACAGCAGGAAGCTCGCAAGCGAGAAGTGCTTGTTCGCGAGCAGCGCGCCGACGTCGTGATTCGCGAACAGCTGCGCGAACATGTAGACGAACGCGACGATGCCGATCACGCTCGCGATCCGGCCGACGAAGTGAATCGCACGGTAGCCGAACACGGTCAGCACGACGATCACGGCGGCGAACAGCAGGATGCCGAGCGCGTCGTCGACGTGCAGCAGCTGCGCGACGGCCTGCCCTGCGAGCACCGAGCCGCTGGCGGAAAAGCCGATGTACATCAGGCACACGAGCACGATCGGGATCATCGCGCCGTACACGCCGAACTGCACGCGGCTCGAGATCATCTGCGGCAGCCCGAGCTGCGGACCTTGCGCACCGTGCAGCGCCATCACGGCGCCGCCGACGAACTGGCCGAGCAGCAGCGCGACCAGCGACCAGAACACGTCACCGCCGAGCACGACCGCCAGTGCGCCCGTGACGATGGCCGTGATCTGCATATTCGCCGACAGCCACAGCGTGAACTGGCTCAGCAGGCCGCCGTGGCGTTCGGTGTCGGGGATGAAATCGATCGAGCGGACCTCGATCAGGCCGCCGGCTTTTCCACTGGAATTCGTTGACACGGGTAAATCTCCAAGATACTGAGGATCACAAATGGTTTGGACGAGACTGGAACGTGCCGAGCCGCCCTTTCGGCTCTTCGCATGCGGTGCGCCGTGGATCGCCGGCATGCGCCACGCACGCTCGGTCTGCACGCTGGCGCGCAACCGGCACGACGTGTGCCGACATTGCCAGCGGATGATCTTGTATATACAACTTGCGTGATATCGGTGATTACCCGATATCGATGAATTTTCAAAAGCGTCCGAATAATCAGGACTTGTCCGACCTTCGCAGCCGTAAGCAGAGCGTTTTAAAAATGAAAGGTCAGGCGCCGGAAAGTGGTTTCGGACTTGAAGCGCGCGATGGACGCGGCGTAGCGGGAGGAGACCGGAATGAAGCGGCCTTGCGAATGCGCGGCGCGTGCAGCCGGTGCGTCATGGGATCGAATCGCGTGTGCACTGCGCGATCCACAGCGTCAGGATTGCATCGCCGGCATCGTCCGGTTGCCCCGGCGGCGTCCAGCCGGGATCTCGGCCGCATCGTCGGGAACGGCATGGCGATGGACCGGATCGTTCATCGTTCGATGCAAGTGCTCGCCGTCACCGCGCGCCGCGGCGGCGCGACGCATGCAGACAGATCAGTTCCAGCGCGATCGTCGCGCCTGCCAGCGACGTGATTTCCGCGTGATCGTACGGCGGCGACACTTCGACCACGTCCATCCCGACCAGATCGATGCCGTTCAGATGGCGCAGGATCTCGAGCGCCTGATGGCTCGACAGCCCGCCCGAAACCGGCGTACCGGTGCCCGGCGCGAACGCCGGATCGAGACAGTCGATGTCGAACGTCAGGTAGACGGGATGATCGCCCACGCGCTCGCGAATGCGCGCGGCGACCGCCGCCGGCGTCGTCGCATGCACGCTGCGCGCATCCTGGATGTCGAATCCCATGGGATCGTCGTTGGTCGTGCGAATGCCGATCTGCGCCGAGCGCTCGGGCGCGACCCATCCTTCGCGCGCCGCGTGATAGAACATCGTGCCGTGATCGATGCGCTTGACGTCGCGATCCGGCCACGTGTCGGTGTGCGCATCGAAGTGCACGAGCGATAGCGGGCCGTGCACCTTCGCATGTGCCTTCAGCAGCGGATACGTGATGAAGTGATCGCCGCCGAGCGTCAGCATCGCGCAGCCGCGCGACAGGATCGCATCCGCGTGCCGCTCGATCGCGTCCGGCACCGACTCGGGCTGTCCCAGATCGAACGCGCAGTCGCCATAGTCGACCGCGGCCAGCACGTCGAACGGATCGAAGTCCCACGGCCACGGACGCTCCCACGCAATCCCGGTCGATGCGATCCGCAGCCCGCGCGGACCGAAGCGCGTGCCGGGCCGGTGCGACGCGGCCGAATCGAACGGCACGCCGGTGATCGCGAGATCGACACCGTCGAGATCGCGGCTGAAGCGCCGGCGCATGAAGCTGGTCGCCCCGGCGAAGCTGGGTTCGGCCTGCGTGCCGTAGAGGCTGTCGCGCGTGAACGCGAGATCGTTCCGGTTCATCGTCGGATTCCTGTCTGGTGGAGATGTCGGCCGCACGAGCGGCGACCCGATGCCGATTCTGCCGCGATCGCTTTCAACGAAAAATATGAACTAACATAAGCTGACTTCATAAAATGCGATGTATCGCCATGCTGACCCGCTTGAGAGACATGGATGTGCAGTTGCTGCGGCTCTTCGTCACGATCGTCGAGAGCGGCGGCTTCAGTGCGGCGCAAGGCACGCTCGGGATGGCGCCGTCCACCATCAGCACGCAGATGGCCAAGCTCGAGACGCGCGTCGGCTTCCGACTGTGCGAGCGCGGCAAGAGCGGCTTCCGGCTGACGCCGAAGGGTGAACGCGTGCTGCAATCGACGCGGCGCCTGCTGCAGGCGATGGACGTATTCACGCGCGATACGCAGCACGTGTCGGGCACGTTGCTCGGCGAGCTGCGCATCGGGCTGTCCGAACGGCTCGCACCGGACATCGTCGAATCGGTCGCAACGGCCGTCGGCCGCTTTCGCGAACGTGCGCCGGACGTGCTCATCGAGATGCTCGCGGTGGCGCCCGACGAACTGGAGCGCAAGCTGCTGAAGGGCGAGTTGCAGCTGGCGGTCGGCTACTTCTCCGGGCACCAGGCCGGCCTGCACTACGCGCCGCTGTTCGTCGAACCGCAATCGCTTTATTGCGGCGCCCGGCATCCGCTCGCCGCGAAAAGAACCGTATCGATGAACGATGTCGCGCAGGCAAGCAACGTCGCCCGGCTCTACAAGACGAACACGGCCGGTGCGGCGCTGCGCAACGCGCAGCCGACCGCGTTCTCCGAAAACGTCGATGCCGACGTGATCTTCATCCTGTCCGGCGCGCACGTCGGCTTCCTGCCGGACCATGTCGCGGCGCCGTGGGTCGCGGCCGGCAAGATGCGCAAGCTGCTCGCGAGCAGGCTGAGCCACACGGTCGAATTCCAGCTCGCGACGCCGAGGAACAGCGACGGCGGCGAAGCACTGGATGCATTCGCCGAAGCGCTTGCCGAACAGTTCGGGCTGCTCGACGGTTTCGCGCACGGATAGCCGGCGCGGCAACGTCAGCCGTGCGATGCCGGCCGCGGGACTCAGACGAGCCGGTCGGACGCGATGACGTGTACGCCCGGCCGCGCATCGAGCGCGGCGTCGAGCAATGCGCGGGCGATCCGCGATGCGGGATTCACGCGCCATTTCATCGGCAGCACGGGCCCGGCGATGCTCAACGCAAGGACGAACAACCGTTCGCCCAACCTGAATTCGTCGCGGCTGCCGCCGATCAGGCCGGGCCGCACGCAGGTGAGCGATGCGAATCCGACGTCCGCGAGCGCACGCTCGACTTCGCCCTTCACGCGGTTGTAGAAGATGCGCGACGCCGGGTCCGCGCCGAGCGCGGAATTCAGCACGTAGGTCGGCGTGCCGTGCCGGTGTGCGAGACGCGCCACCGCGAGCGGGTAGTCGTGATCGACACGCCGGAACGCAGCCTGCGAACCCGCGGTGCGCATCGTGGTGCCGAGCGTGCAGATCACCGCGTCGGCCTGCCACCAGTCGGCCGCCTCGGGCAGATCCTCGAAATCGACTTCCAGCGCCTGCATCTTTGGATGCGGCGACAACGGCCGGCGTGCGGCGACGACGACATGGTCCACCCGTTCATCGGCGAGCGCGACTTCGAGGACGTGGCGCCCGACGAGGCCGGTCGCGCCGACGAGCAACAGTTTCATGTCAGGTTTTCCGTATGAGGCTTGCGCGAGTTCGCCGTGAGCGACAACCGCGCGCCCGGCAGTCCGCTGCCGCGTTGCGATGACCCCGCCCGTTTGCGGGCGACGAATCAGACTGGATATCGACACGATGAACGGTTCGCGCGGGAGGGTCAACACCGGCCTGCGGCATCCGCTATGCGTCGGTTCCCGCCTGCCGCGACACGCCCGGCGCAATGCCCGCCCAGCGCGTGTACGCCCGCGCGTTCGGCGAAAAGGCGCTGCAGCGGCGCGGACAGTTCCGGCGCCGCGTCAAACGCGATCGATACATTCTATCGGGATGTGACGGCACGGCCCGCCGACGCGCGGGCGCTTTCGTGAACGGCAAACCTGCATCGATGCATCGGTCGCAGCGTTCGCGTCATCCTTCGCGGAGCCGACTTTCCCTGGTGAGGTTCGGCCAGCTAATCGGGTACATCGCCTGAAGGACGTCGAGCGCCGTATATGCGCGCCGATCCTCCGGTTGCCGGGTCAGGAAGCCAGCTTGCCCGGCATCGCCATCGATCATTTGCAATCCGAAGATCCCGCTGTCGAAACGCCCCGAGCCACGCCCCTTTCCGGCACCAACAAGAAAGCCCCGCCGCAGCGGGGCTTCGTACTGCCATGCCTGCCGGTGCGAAATCGCGTCACACGTGCAAAGCATGCCCGAGCGCACGCAGCGCAGCCTCCTGCATCGCTTCGCCGAGCGTCGGATGCGCGTGGATCGTGCCGCCGATGTCTTCGAGCCGCGCTCCCATCTCGATCGACTGCGAGAACGCCGCAGCCAGCTCCGACACGCCGCGCCCGACCGCCTGCCAGCCGACGATCAGGTGATCGTCGCGCCGCGCGACGACGCGCACGAAACCTTCGGTCGCCTGCAGCGTCATCGCGCGCCCGTTCGCCGCGAACGGGAACGATGCGCTGATGCAGTCGACGCCTGCCACCTTCGCGTCGTCGGGCGACCAGCCGGACGTGACAACCTCAGGATCGGTGAAGCACACGGCCGGGATCGACGCGGGCACGAACCTGCGGCGGCGCCCCGCGATCAGTTCGGCCACCATCTCGCCCTGCGCCATCGCACGATGCGCGAGCATCGGCTCGCCCGCGACGTCGCCGATCGCCCATACGTTGCGCATCGACGTCCTGCATTCGTCGTCGATACGCAGCGCGCGGCCGTTGCGATCGAGCGGCAACGATTCGAGCCCGAAGCCGTCGACGCGCGGGCGGCGCCCGACCGCGACCAGCACGCGATCGGCCGGCAGCGTCTTCTCCGTGCCGTCGGGCGCCTGCACGCGGACCGCGCCGTCGTTCGCGAGACCCAGCACCTTGTGGCCCAGCCATAGTCCGACGCCGAGCCGCGCGAGCGAATCGGCGACCGGCTTCGCGAGTTCCGCGTCATACGCGGGCAACACGCGCTCCGCGGCTTCGACGATGCTCACCTCGACGCCGAGCTTGCGATAGACGATCCCGAGTTCGAGCCCGATGTAGCCCGCGCCGACGACGACCAGCCGCCTCGGCAGCGACGCGGGCGACAGCGCTTCGGTCGACGACACGACATGTCCGCCAAACGGCATCGACGGCAGCGCAACCGGTTCCGAGCCCGTCGCGAGCAACAGGTGCTCGCAGGCGACCCGCATCGTATCGCCGCCGGTGACTACGTCGACCGTCTTGCCGTCGATCACGCGCGCGTGGCCGTGCAGCACGCGCACGCCGTGTTTCTTCAGCAACGCGCCGACGCCGCGGGTGAGCCGCTCGACGATGCCGTCTTTCCATGCAACGCTTTTCGCGATGTCGATCTCCGGTGTGCGCACGCGAATCCCGAGCGCTCCTTCACCGGCCTGCCCGCACGCCTGCTCGAACGCGTCGGCGACGTGGATCAGCGCCTTCGACGGAATGCAGCCGATGTTCAGACACGTGCCGCCGAGCCGTTCCCGCTCGACGAGCACCGTCGGAATGCCGAGCTGCCCCGCGCGAATCGCGGCGACGTAACCGCCCGGACCGCCGCCGATCACGAGCAACGTGGTGTGTTCGTTCTTCATCGCGCTCACTCCACGAACAGCAGCGCCGGGCGCTCGAGCAACCCGCGCACGGCCTGGATGAATTCGGCCGCATCCGCGCCGTCGACAACGCGATGGTCGAACGACGACGACAGGTTCATCATCTTGCGCGCGACGATCGCGCCGTCGCGGATCATCGGCCGCTCGACCATCCGGTTCACGCCGACGATGCCGACTTCGGGATGGTTGATGACCGGTGTCGAGACGATGCCGCCGAGTGCGCCGAGGCTCGAGATCGTGATCGTCGACCCGCCGAGCTCGTCGCGCTGCGCGCGGTTCGTGCGGACCGCGTCGGCCAGCCGCGCGATTTCGGCCGAGATCGACCACACGTCGCGTGCTTCCGCATGACGCAGCACCGGCACCGTAAGGCCGCCGTCCGTCTGGGTCGCGACGCCCATGTGCACCGCGCCATAACGCGTGACGACGCCGGCTTCGTCGTCGTAGCGCGCGTTGATCTGCGGGAAATCGCGCAACGCGACCACCATCGCGCGGATCAGCAGCGGTAGCGGCGTGAGCCGGCCGCGCGTGTCGCCGTAGCGGCGGTTCAACTCCGTGCGCAGCGATTCGAGCTCGGTGACGTCGATCTCCTCGACGTAGCTGAAGTGCGGGATGCGGCGCTTCGCTTCCTGCATCTTGCGCGCGATCGCGCGCCGCAGGCCGATCACCGGCACGTCGGTTTCGTCATTGCGTTCGTCGTAGCCGTGCGCCTGCGACGCACGCACCGTACCGCCGCCCGTGCGCGCATACGCATCGAGATCCGCATGCAGGATCCGCCCGGCTTCGCCGGTGCCGCGCACGTAGCGCAGCTCGATGCCCATGTCCCACGCGCGCTGGCGTACCGCCGGCGAAGCGAGCGGCCGCTCGCCAGGCGCGAGTGCGGCACGCGGCGACGCGGCGTGTTCGGCGCGACGCGGCTCGGCCGACGTGCGGTTCGCGGCGTGATGCGTTGCGTCCGATGACGCCGGTGCGCCGGAGGCCGCAGATGCCGCCGATGCTTCGGATGACTTGGCGTGCGCATCGGCCGCTTCGGTCACGGCCGGACGCGGCGTCGCATCCGTGCCGGCGTCGCGCCCCTTCGCGCCCGGCTTCAGGTTGCCGTCGCCTTCGACCTCGAGACGAATCAGCTCGCTGCCGACCGCCATCATCTCGCCGATCCGGCCGCCGAGTTCCAGCACCTTGCCCGCGACCGGCGACGGAATTTCCACCGCCGCCTTGTCGGTCATCACGTCGGCGAGCGGCTGGTCTTCCGCGATCGTCTGTCCCGGTTGTACATGCCAGGCCACCAGCTCGACCTCGGCAATCCCTTCGCCGATATCCGGCATCTTGATGACATGAATCCCCATCTCAGGCCTCCATCACGCGTCGCAACGCTTCGCCAACCCGGGCCGGGCCGGGGAAATACGCCCATTCCTGCGCGTGCGGATACGGCGTATCCCACCCCGTGGTGCGCTCGACCGGCGCCTCAAGGTGGTAAAAACAGTGCTCCTGCACGAGCGACACCAGCTCCGCGCCGTAGCCGCACGTGCGCGTCGCCTCGTGCACCACCACGCAGCGGCCGGTCTTGCGCACCGATGCGACGATCGCGTCGAGATCGACCGGCCACAGCGTGCGCAGGTCGATCACTTCCGCATCGATACCGGTCTCCTCGGCGGCGGCGAGCGACACGTGAACGGTCGTGCCGTACGTCAGCACCGTCACGTCGTTGCCGGGCCGCGCCACGGCCGCCGTATCGAGCGGCACCGTGTAATAGCCTTCCGGCACCTCGCTGCCCGGATGCTTGAGCCACGACGTGACCGGACGCTCGTGATGACCGTCGAACGGTCCGTTGTACAGCCGTTTCGGCTCGAGGAAGATCACCGGATCGTCGTTCTCGATCGATGCGATCAGGAGCCCCTTCGCGTCGTACGGATTCGACGGCATCACCGTGCGCAATCCGCAGACCTGCGTGAACATCGCCTCCGGACTCTGGCTGTGCGTCTGGCCGCCGTAGATGCCGCCGCCGCACGGCATCCGGATCGTCATCGGCGCGATGAACTGGCCGGCCGAGCGATAGCGCAGTCGCGCGCCTTCCGACACGATCTGGTCGGACGCCGGGTAGAAGTAGTCCGCGAACTGGATCTCGCAGACCGGGCGCAAGCCGTACGCCCCCATCCCGACCGCCGCGCCGACGATCCCGCCTTCCGAGATCGGCGTGTCGAACACCCGCGACTTGCCGTATTTCGCCTGCAATCCTTCGGTGCAGCGGAACACGCCGCCGAAATAGCCGACGTCCTGCCCGAATACGACCACGTCGTCGTCGCGCCCGAGCATCACGTCCATCGCGGAGCGCAGCGCCTGGATCATCGTCATCGGCTGTGCGGCCGTCGTCGTTTCATGTTGCGCCATGATCACGCTCCCAGTTCCTGGCGCTGGCGGCGCAGGTGCGCGGGCAGCTCCTTGTACACGTCGTCGAACATCGACGCCGGCGACGGAATCCGGTCGTCGGCCAGCGTCCCGAATTTCTCCGCTTCCTTCTGCGCGGCGATCACTTCCGCTTCGAGTTCGGCCGTGAGCGCGTCGTGCGCGCTGTCCGACCAGATGCCCTTCGCGATCAGATGCTGCTTGAAACGTGCGATCGGATCGCCGAGCGGGAAATGGGTCCAGTCGTCGGCCGGCCGGTATTTGGTCGGATCGTCGGACGTCGAGTGCGCGCCCGCGCGGTAGGTCACCCATTCGATCAGGGTCGGCCCGAGATTGCGGCGCGCGCGTTCGGCCGCCCAGGCCGATGCCGCGTAGATCGCGAGGAAGTCGTTGCCGTCGACGCGCAGCGAAGCGATTCCGCAGCCGACGCCGCGCCCGGCGAAGGTGGTGCCCTCACCGCCCGCGATCGCCTGGAACGTCGAAATCGCCCACTGGTTGTTGACGACGTTCAGCACGACCGGCGCGCGATACACGTGCGCGAACGTCAGCGCGGTGTGAAAGTCGGCCTCGGCCGTCGCGCCGTCGCCGATCCATGCCGACGCGATCTTCGTGTCGCCCTTGATCGCCGACGCCATCGCCCAGCCGACCGCCTGGATGAACTGCGTCGCGAGGTTGCCGGAAATCGAGAAGAAGCCGGCCTCGCGGTCCGAGTACATCACCGGAAGCTGACGCCCTTTGAGCGGGTCGCCTTCGTTCGACATCAGCTGGCAGATCATCCGTTCGAGCGGCACGTCGCGCGCGATCAGGATGCTTTGCTGACGGTAGGTCGGGAAGCACATGTCGCCGTGACGCAGCGCCATCGCATGCGCGGCGCCGATCGCCTCTTCGCCGAGGCTCAACATGTAGAACGAGATTTTCTTCTGACGCTGCGCGATCATCATGCGCGCGTCGAAGATGCGGGTTTTCAGCATCGCGCGCATCCCGGCGATCAGGCGCGCATCGTCGAGATCGGGGGCCCACGGACCGAGGGCCTGGCCGTGGTCGTCGAGCACGCGCACAAGGCTCCGTGCGAGATGGGCGGTATCCGCCGCGGCAACGTCGATCGGCGGGCGGCGAACCGCGCCGGCCGGCGATAGATGCAGATAGGAAAAATCCGTCTTGCAGCCCGGACGCCCGGTAGGCTCCGGCACATGCAGACGCAATGGCTCTGACAGGCTCATCGTGTCGTCTCCACGCTCGATTGTGTCTCACGCTGATAAAAACGCGCGGCCGGTTGCCGGCTCACGCGCGGGCTGGCGCGCGGATAAGCGCGCCAACCTTGGAAATCTATGCGCTCGCGCGCCGGACGTCGATGACCAAGCCGCTCGTTCGTGGTGAGCAGATTTGCCATGGCACGGCGACAGATCGGCCGCCGCGCATCGCCGCGCTCCGCCCCGCCAGCCCCTCAAATGCACTAATCGCTCCGGTGCATTTGGACATCACGCGCAACCCGCGGCCTCCCTATACTGACTCGCGGGATATCGGCGTATGTCGCGAACGCGATCCGGCCGTGTCCCGACGATCCGACAACCCCCTTGAACGACGAGGTCGATCATGTTCGAAAAAACGGAAGGCACGGTGCAGAAACTGGCCGGCAAGGCGCAGGAAGCAGTGGGCGACGTCGCGGGCGACACCGACATGCAGCTCGAGGGAAAGGCGCGTCAAGTGGCCGGCAAGGTTCAGCAGTCGTATGGCGAGGCGCTCGATCAGGTCCGGGACGTGACCGCGAGCAACCCGCTTGCGACGCTGGCAACCGTCGCGGCGGTAAGCTTTCTCGTCGGCGCCCTGTGGTCGAAGCGCTGATCGGCGGCCGAAAGCCGGCCGGCGCACGTTGAAGTCAGCACGGGAGCATGCCATGACGTTGCTTTCACAAGTCAGGAAATGGCAAAACGTCGCGCAATTCTCGGCGTCGCGCCTGACCGATTACGCCAGCCTGGCGGCAGTCGAGTTCGATCTCGCGAAGCAGTCCTTTCTGCGCGATCTGATCCTGTATGCACTGCTCGGTCTGAGCGTGACGTTCGGTCTGGCCTTCGTGTGCGTGGCGGCGATCGTCAGCGCCGCGCAAACGCCGTATCTGATCGAAACCGCGTGGGCGATCGCCGGCTTCTGGGTGCTCGTGTCCGTCGGCGCCTTCGTCGCGGCGCACAGGCGCGACGAGCGCGGCACCTTCGCCACGCTGGTCGGCGAGTTGCAGCGCGACATCCAGGCCGTCAAAGAGAGTCTGTAATGAAACGACGCACGCCCGACGGCTCGCCGGAATCGCAACGCAGCATTCTGCTGGCCCGCATGGCGGCCACGCGCGCCGAATTGTCCGCGTCGAACCATGTGCTCGAATTGACACGGCAGCCGTCTGCACGCGATCGCGGCGGCCATCCGGTCGTGAAACTGCCCGCGCTCGGCGGGTCGACCGGCGTCGCGATCGCGGTGGCGGTGGCGCTGGCCGGTCTGGCGGTTCTCGGGCCGCGACGGCTCGTGACGACCGCCGTTCGCGCCGGCCTGGTGGCGATGATCGGGCGCATGACGCGAGACGTCGCGCAGAAGTAAGACGGACGCCCCGGCGAAACGCCGCATGGATGCGCGGGCGCCCGTCTTGCTGCCGTCACTGCGAGGCGGCCGCTGCCGCGCTCGCCTCTTTCGCCTTCTTCGCCGCGTGGTGATGGCCGATCGCGCATCCCGCCGCCGCGCCGACCACGCCATGATGGCCTGCGACATGCCCCGCCACGCCGCCGACCGCCGCGCCCTTCAGGCATCCTGCCGCCCGGGCCGAAGCGGAAACGACCGACAGCGCGATGCAAGTCACCATGATCGAGAGGAACTTCATACGACTTCTCCTTGAAAAAGCGAATCGCCCGCGCCGGCCGATCCCGCGCGACGGCACATCCGCCAGATACGCGAAAAACATCGATGCCCACGCAGCGCATGCCGGGGCGGCATTCGGGCGATTCAGGCGGGCGGCGTTCCTGTCGCCTCGCTCCCCGCCGAATGCGCGACGAGCGACGGCTCGGCGTCCGTCGCATCGGCCCCCGCGGCCACGACATCGTGCACGAAGCGCAACTTCGCGACGACGGCCGGCGCGAGCACGAACGGATAGGCGTCCGGCATCCCCATGCTGCGGTTCAGGCTGTTCAGCGCATAGGTGAGCGGAAACCAGCGCCGCATCAGGTTGCCGAAGCTCGCTTCGTCGACCGACGTCTGGTCGGACAGCGTCGGCAGGCTCGCGTTGTCGGGAGCGAGCACGAGTCCGCAGGCGGTCGCGGTATCGAGCGTATCGACGATATGCAGGTAGTGCGCCCACGTCTCCGCCCAGTCTTCCCACGGATGCATCGTCGCGTACTCGCTGACGTACGCGCTCTCCCAGCCCGCCGGTTCGCCGTTCGCGTAGTGCGCGTCGAGCGCGGCCTGATAGTCGGCCCGCTCGTCGCCGAAGCAGGCGCGAAACGGTTCGATCCAGTGCGTGCCGCTCACGAGGCGATCGAAGTAGTAGTGGCCGATTTCATGCCGGAAATGACCGAGCAACGTGCGATAGGGCTCGCGCATCTCGGTGCGGATCTGCTCCCGCCTCGCGTCGTCCGCTTCGGCGAGATTCACCGTGACGAGGCCGTTCGCATGGCCGGTCATGACCGGCTCGGCATCCGTCGACGCCTTGAACGCGAACCGCATGCCGCACGCCGGCTGCTGCGCGTGCGATTCGACCGGCAGGCCCAGCACGAGCAGCGTATAGAGGAGCCGCCGCTTCGCGGCCTCGAGCCGGTACCACATCAGCCGGTTCTCGGGCAACGACAGGTCCGGAATCGTCTCGGTGAGCACGCACGCGCGGCACAGCGCATCGCCGCTTTCCGCCGGAATCATCCAGTTGCAGACTTGCTCGATCGCGTAATTGCCGCATTGCCGATAGGATTTCCCCGGCGCAGCCGGATGCAGGCTGCGCCACGTTCCATCGCCCGCGGGCTCGAACGCGCCGACTTCGCCGACGTCCGGCAGATAGCCGAGCAGCGCGTCGCAGCGCTCGCATTTCACGTTCTCGAAGAACACCAGTTGCGAACATTGTCCGCAGTGGAAGGTTTTCACGATGTGCCGTCCCCCTTCATGGCTGTCCTTCGTCGCTCGGCTCGGGCGCTATTCATCCGCGAGCCGCGCATGCATCCGCCGGTAATCGTTCCGGTATCGCTTCGCGAGCGCCGACTTGTCCGAATCGCGCAGGATCTTGCCTGAAATCTGGAAGAAGATCTTCTCCTCCTCCTTCAGATGATCGTGCAGTTCCGCGGAGAGCTTGCGCACCGTCGCCAGCCAGCCGCGCGAGTTCGGCTCGCGGCCGCGCAGGTCGTCGACAATCTCGTCCATCTTGTGATGATCGGCCAGCGCATCGCGCGACGGATGAAGTCCGCGGTCGTCCATCAGGATCGGCACATAGAGAAAGCGCTCCTCGGCCGCCTCGTGCGCGCCGAGCTCGATACGCAGCTGTTCGAACAGCATGCCGCGATCCGGGCCGGGTTTCGAGCGCAACAGCCGGCGCATCAATGAACGCTGAATCTCGTGACTTTCGCGCAATGCATCGAAGATCGTTTCGGCCATTCAAAGGCTCCCGGGTAGTTGGCATCCAACACGTCGCTCCGCAGCTTCGATATGGTCACAAACCTCGGCGTCGCGCGACAGTTGCAAATGCACTAGGACATCTCGGCCCCGCGGGGTGCGTCGATTTTCCCGGCATCGCAGCGCGGCCATGCCCTGGTGCAACTAGTGTAGTGCGTCACAAATAATGCAACTTAATCGCGGTTTACGAGTCTCCTTGATACGGAGGGAGAACTCATGCGAATCGCGGCGAAAGTTGAGCTAAGTGAAGCACAGCGCAAACAGTTAAAGACGTGGGCTACTGGCCGGACGATTCCGGTTCGACTGGCTGAGCGCGCCAAGATGATTTTGCTCGCAGCGCAGGGAAAGACAGATAAAGAGATCAGTGCGGACCTGGCTATCTGGCGAGGCACGGTCGCACGCTGGCGCGCTCGCTTTATAGCTGACGGTGTGACGGGGATCGAGCGGGATGAGACGCGACCCGGGCGCAAGCCGAAGATCTCCGCGCGCAAGGTCAAGACCGTTGTGGCACTGACGACGCAGCAACGTCCGGATAACGCGACGCATTGGAGCACACGCAGCATGGCAGCGGTGGCCGGCATAAGTGAGGCGAGCGTGCGGCGCATCTGGCAGGCGCATGGCCTCAAGCCGCATCGGTTAGAGAGCTTCAAGGTATCGAACGACAAGCACTTTGCCGAGAAACTCGAGGACATCGTCGGGCTGTATCTCGATCCCCCGGAGCACGCCTTGGTCCTGTGCTGCGATGAGAAGTCCCAGATCCAGGCACTTGATCGGACCCAGCCGGGCTTGCCGCTCAAGCGAGGTCGCGCTCAAACGATGACGCACGATTACAAGCGCCATGGTGTGACGACGCTGTTTGCCGCGATGAACACGCTCGATGGCAGTGTCATTGGCCAGTGCCAGACTAAACATCGTCACCAGGAGTGGTTGAGCTTCTTGCGCAAGATCGATCGCAACACGCCCAAGGACAAGGAGCTGCATTTGATCGCTGACAACTATGCAACCCATAAGCACCCCGAGGTACAGGCATGGCTTGCCAAGCACCCGCGATTCCACATGCATTTCACGCCCACCAGTGCCTCTTGGCTCAACATGGTCGAACGCTTCTTTCGTGACTTATCAGTGAACCAGTTGCGACGTGCGGCGTTCCGCTCGGTACCCGAATTGGTCAGCACAATCGAACAGTACGTGCAGAAGCACAATCGTCATCCGAAACCATTCATCTGGACAGCAAAAGCCTCCGACATCCTCGCGAAAGTCACGCGTGCCAGGGCCAAACTGAATAAGATGCAATCTGTTTGACGCAGACCACTAGTGCAATTGCGTCGTTGTGCCGATCTCGCGATTGGGTTCATATTGGCGGCGCCGGATCGATCGCCAATTCTTTCGGATTCCTTCACGATTTCGAAACGCTTTGCGCGGGTCGAAGCCAGCCGGTTTCCGTTTGCGCCGACGCACATGCCGTCCGCATTCCGCGGAAACGAAGCCGCCATCGCAACAGCACGGCTCGCCGACCGGCGCGGATTGCCGATCGATATCGGACTGACCGCTCGATTGCCGACACGGCATCGACAACCCTCGACCAAGGAGGCTTCATGAGATCCATTCTTTTGTGGATGCTGGGCGTACCGATTCCGATCATCATCCTGATCGCGCTGTTCTGGCATTGACGTGCCCACCCACGAACATTTTCGACACAGACAGTCTCGACCGGACAACAGGAGATGACATGCAGAATGCTCGCCCCGGTTTCACCCCCTCCTACGACAGCGTCGGCGCCGAATCGCCGGCTTCGGCCGTGTCGTGGGGAGCCATCTTCGCGGGAGCCGTCGTCGCCGTGGCGATATCCGTCGCATTGCTGACGGGCGGCACCGGCCTCGGATTCCTTTCCGTCTCTCCGTGGCGCAATGAAGGCGCGTCGGGCTCGGCGCTCGCGGTCGGATCGATCGTCTGGCTTTTCGTGACCCAGATCATCGCCTACGGGATCGCGGGCTACGTCGCCGGCCGACTTCGCACGAAATGGACGGACGCCGCCGGCGATGAAATCTATTTCAGGGATACCGCCCATGGGCTGGTCGTCTGGGCCGTGAGCGCGCTGGTCGGCGTGGTGCTGCTGGGGTCCACGATCGCGTCCGTCGCATCGGGCACGGCGAAAGCGGGGGCGACGCTGGCTGGGGCCGGAGCCGGTGCCGCGGCCGGGGTCGTCGGGCACATCGCACCGGCAGGCGCCGATCACGGCTCGCTGGACTATTTCACCGATACGTTGCTGCGCCCGAACGACCCCGCCGCCGTCGGCAGCCCGGCCGACGTGCATCAGGAAATTTCGCGCATCCTCGCGCGCAGCCTCGTGAACGGCAATCTGGACGATGCCGACCAGACCTACCTCGTCAAACTGATCGCCCAGCGGGCGGGGATCGACGAAGCGGCCGCGCAACAACGGCTGAGCGAGGTGGAGGCACAAGCCACACGGATCGCGCGCGACACCGAACAGAAAGCGCGCGAAGCCGCCGATGCGGCCCGCAAGGCCGTCGCGGTCTTCTCGCTCTGGGCATTTGCGTCGATGCTTGTCGGCGCCTTCGTCGCGAGCTTCGGCGCGACGATTGGCGGGCGGGCGCGTGACTGTTGACGCCACGCGCCGCGGAGCGGATCGGAGCCGGCGCGCGGCACGCGACGCATCACGCGTCGGGGCGCGCGATGTCGAACCGGCTGTCGGGCTTCACGTGCACATAGGCCGACGGGCCGCCCGCGCGCAGAATGATGCCCGCGCCGAACGTGTCGAAGATGCCGTCCTTCAGCAGGCTCTGGCGGATATGCACGGCGACGACCTCACCGAGCACCAGCGTGGCCGGCGTGTCGACGCCGTGATGATTGCGCAGCCGGATCACCTCGGTCACCTTGCATTCGAAGTTGACGCCGCTTTCGGCCACGCGCGGCACGTTGACGAGGCGCGACGGAATCGCGGTCAGGCCGCCGAGGTCGAATTCGTTCACGTCGTACGGCACCGCCGCGCAGGTCTGATTCATCTTTTCGGCGAGGTCGCGCGTCGCGAGGTTCCAGACGAATTCGCCGGTCTCCTGCACGTTGCGCAGGCTGTCCTTCGCCGCCGTGCTCGAAAAGCCGATGATCGGCGGACGATAGTTGAACGCGTTGAAGAAGCTGTACGGTGCGAGGTTCAGCGTGCCGTCGCTGCCGCGCGACGAGATCCAGCCGATCGGGCGCGGGCCCACGATCGCGTTCAAAGGATCGTGCGGCAGGCCGTGGCCTTGCGACGGTTCGTAATAGTGGTAGCTCGAGTCGGTCATGGCGGATGGTGTGGCAGGAAGCAAACTGCGTTGAAGACGATGGAGGTTCCCTCGGTTTTTCCCCTTCCAACGGTCCCGAGTTATGCAGCCGCATCCTTGGTCTGCCGAGCCTTGATCCAGTCCCGAAGGAACTGCTCTGGAGAAACCGGGCCGAGAGACGAATGGCGACGACTGCGGTTGTAAAACACTTCGATGTATTCGAACAAATCGGCCTTCGCGTCCGGGCCTGTCCGATTTTAGTGTGTCGGGGTCACGGGTCGATAACGGAAATAACATCCCATGACCGAAGCAACCGGGACCAAGAAGAGCAAGAATCCGAAGGCGCCGACGCTGTTTCCCAATGAACTGATCGATCTAGTACAGTCTGCCATCTATGACCTTCGGCGCACTCAAAGGTGTATTGCGCAATTACGCCGTCATAGCGATCGGCCCGGCATCGCCCGCCGCGTGTCTGCGCAGCAGCATGCAACCGTGCCAGCCCATCTGACGAACGACGGCGATCGTATGCGCAACGACGGCACCAACTCCCACTATAAAGCAGCGCCCCAGCCGTGGCCTCCCATCGATGGCCGTTCGCACATTCAAATTGGTGCTTCACCGCAGCGCCCCCGAACGACTGTGACAAACATCGCCCACCGCGCTGCGCTGCCAGCACCCGCAATCGCTCGAGCCCGTCCGGCAAGAAGTACTTCCTGTCGCGAGCACATCGCGCGCACCACGAATGATGATAGAGAACCGTCGCCCCTTTGGTCTGCCACGTATGCCATTGAGCACAGCGAAACTTATAGTCGGCCTGCACGCCCTGGTATCGCCTCGACAGACAAACGCCTCCATACTGCGCAGCGGCGTCTTGCAATCGCTTCAGGCCATTCAGGAGCGGTGCCCCCATCAACTGACCATTCAGCGCAGCACAGACCGTACACCCTGCCCCGCGCAGGAGAGACTGACCGAGGCACGACCAACTATGTCCGGCATTGCAGCGGAAACGGTATTGCGCAGCCGTGCCTCGCCACTTTGCGTTCAGGCAGATCGAATCGGCTTTCTTCGCGAGATGGTGCATGCGTTCCGTCGCCGCAATCTGCGTACACTCCCGGCAACCGAGTTCTCGCTGACGGATCAAGTTGCGCAGGCTGATACGGGTTACGTGACCATATTCGCACGCGAATCGATGTTTTTCCCTCAGTCCTCGATAGGTCAAATCCAGGCAAATCAGGCCATGCTTTTCGGCTGCATTTCGCAAAGCGCGACTACGGCCCAATACCGGATGCGATTCGTCTTGCTGAACTGGCATGTGCGACAAAGATACGTTGTGGGCGGTACAAGACGCTCCGGTCCCGCTGATCGCAGAATCCAGCGGGCCTCCGAGACGATCGACGTACAGGCCCACCCAGTTAAGCGGTTATCATAGCAACGTCAAACGTTGGCGTGCCCGACACATTCAGCGCAACCGCGCCAGAGGAAGACTTGGCGTTTTACTGTCCGGCCGATTCATTATTTCACGCAATGGATCATCTGCTTCCGCACTACGAACGAGAACTTTCACTGCTGCGCCGGTCAGTTGCGATCTTTGCGACACGCTATCCCAAAATTGCTGTTCGCCTGGGGATTTCCGGCGACCGCTCCGAAGATCCCCACGTCGAACGGATGCTGCAGTCGTTCGCGCTCCTCGCTGCTGATATAGGAAGCCGGCTCGACGACAACTATCCGGAATTCGCCGAGGCCCTCCTCGGCATGCTGTATCCCCAGTATCTCCGAACGGTTCCTGCGTGTGCAATCGCCCAGTTCGATGTCTCAGACATGTTCGAAAAGCTCACTGAGCCATCGCTCATTGCCCGCGGCACGGAACTGGCGAGCAAAACGGAAGACTGCCTTTTCCGAACCGTATATGACGTAACGCTAGCTCCAGTGCGGATTTCGACTGCACGCTACGCTCCGGCAACTGCCGTTCCCGCCGACGTCGTCCTGCCCGCCGGCACAACCGGTCTGCTTTCCATCACTTTTACGGTTGCCCGCCCAGACTTTCGCATCGAAACCGTCCCCAGCCCGTTGCGCATCCATGTCAGCGGCCCTCGCGAAGTCGTCGGCGCAGCAATGGACACGATGACGATGCATACGGCAGCCGCCTTCGTCGAAAACGCCGAACGTCGCTGGTCAACGCTGACCACACCGCCACTCGCCGCCGCCGGCTACGATGAGGCCGAGAAGCTTCTCGACGAAGACGACGGTCCACCAGCCCTGCGGCTACTGAGCGAATATTTTGCGTTCCCCAAGAAATTCGATTTCGTCGACGTCGATCTCGCCGCGCTCGCGCATACGGCAGGCTCCAGCCAGCAACTTACCTTGCATCTCGCCATTTGCGGCGTTCATCCAGATTCGTGGACGGCACAACGACTAAAAAATCTGTCAGCGGACAATCTGAGGCTTTTCTGCACGCCAATCGTCAACCTGTTCCGGCTTACGTCGCTGCCACTCAAGCGGAGTCCGATCACGAATACGTACCCCGTGCAATCCCAGAATACGGGTGTTGCGGGTGTCGAAGTTTGGTCTGTCGAGTCGGTCCGTGCCACGACAGGCAGTTCCAGAGCGAACATCATCCATCCGTTCGTGTCGCTCATGCACGGCAGTTCCGGCAAACCCACGGGCCCCTATTGGGTCCTCATGCACCATAACGCGGCCTCGCCATCCGGAAAGAAGGAAACCGCGCTCAACCTGGTGGACCTCGACGGCCGACCGACAACCGGCACCGTAATCGAACAGATAACGGCAGACGTCATCTGCTCGAATGGCAATTTCCCTCCAACGATGCGGGCCGGCGCCGAGGATGGCGATCTGGTCAACGAGCAGGGAACGATGGTTTCGCGCATCGTGATGCTGGACGCGCCAACAGAAGTCGTGCGATTGTCGAGTGAAGGCGACGCAGCTTGGCGACTCATCACGCGGTTTGCCCCGCACTCGATCGAATTGACCCGCACCGGGCTTACGGAGCTGAAACGCCTGTTCCGCCAGTTCACCGCTCAATCCACTGGACACGCGAAACTCCTCGACGGGTAATCCCCCCGAGAAACCGGTGTGATCAGAAGTAGAATTTTCTTGTTGAGGGAGTTCTACGGAATGAAGAAATCGAGATTCACGGACAGCCAGATCATGGACGCGCTCAAGCGCGTGGAATCGGGGCTGTCGGTGCCGGACCTGTGCCGGGAGTTGGGCATCAGCACGGCGACGTTCTACAAATGGCGTTCGAAGTACGGCGGCATGGACGTTTCGCTGATCGCGCGGATGAAGGAACTGGAGGCCGAGAACGCCCGGCTGCGCAAGATGTACGTCGAGGAGAAGATCAAGGCCGAGATCGTAGCGGAGGCGCTCGCAAAAAAAGATTGAGGCCATCTTGCCGGCGTGAGATGGCCATGCATGCGGTGTGCAGCCGGGGCGTATCGATCCGGCTGGCATGTGAGGCATTTGGGATCAGCCAGGCCTGTTATCGGTACGTCGGTCGGCGCAGCGCCGAGAACGACGAGATTGCGAACTGGCTGCTGCGCCTGACGGACAACCACCGGAACTGGGGCTTCGGACTGTGCTTCCTGTACCTGCGCAACGTGAAAGGCTTCGGCTGGAATCACAAGCGCGTGTACCGGATCTATTGCGAACTGGAGTTGAACCTGCGAATCAAGCCGCGCAAGCGACTGGTCAGGCAGGTCCCGGAACCGCTGGCGGTGCCGTCTGCCGTCAATCAGGTCTGGTCGATGGACTTCATGCACGACCAACTTGCCGACGGACGTAGCATCCGGCTGTTTAACGTGATCGACGACTTCAACCGCGAGGCACTCGGCATCGAGATCGACTTCTCATTGCCGTCCGAACGCGTGATCCGTGCGCTGCGGCAGATCATTGGTTGGCGCGGCAGGCCAAAAGCGATTCGGTGCGATAACGGGCCCGAGTACCTGAGCGCGGCGATCATCGAATGGGCCCGACAGTACGGCATCAGGCTCGACTACATCCAACCGGGCAAGCCGCAGCAGAATGCGTATGTCGAACGATTCAACCGGACCGTACGGTACGAATGGCTGTCGCAGTACCACTGGGAAGACTTGGACCACGTGCAGCGCTTCGCGACCGATTGGATGTGGACTTACAATCATGACCGCCCGAACATGGCCCTGGGCGGATTTACGCCAAAGCAGCGGTTGGCCGTGGCCGCTTAGTTTCTATTTCTGAACCCCGTGCAAAACGGGGGGATTGCCTAACCAGTCGACGCCAAGCGGCGTGTCGAGTTTGACAAGACGATTGTATTGCGCGTCCCCCAGACGCAGCGTCTTATAAAGCGCGGTGTGGCCCATGCAGCTTTCCCTTGGTTGGTATTCAGGTGGGGTTTCTGCCGAGGGCTGATTATAAATTCCTTTCGGAACAAGGCGGCAGTACGCTCGCATACCGCCTTATCTCAAATAAATTGGTAGCCTGACGTTCGTGCGCGAAATTACCGGAATTTCACCATCTTCCAGGGAAAAATTTCCGATTTCTTCGTGAGCCAGATTTTTTAATCATAGATTACGTCCACGAACACGGCTCACTACCGCCGCTCCACCGATGCACCTCCGCATCGGCGTACTTCGCTCGGGCGACTTCGTGAATTCCACTCTCTACATTGCCATGCTGGTCGGCCTGGCCATCGTCCTCATCGCCAGGTTCCCGTTCGGGTGCTACTGGCTCGCGACCAAAGACCGTCTTCCCAGCCCCAGCGTCGAGATACATGCCGCCGCCATTGGCGATGGCGGAGCGGCTTTTCACGAGGGAGGGCCTTTCGGATAGTGACGTCGGTCAGCGGCATGGCGCACCCTATGGCCCCGAGGAGCATTTTTTGTCGGGGGCATCACCCATCAACCCAAATCCCCCCGAAAGTACCCCCGCATGCCCCCGGATTCACACGGGCCAGACTGGACAAATCAGGAATAAAAAACCCGCGAAGCCTTATGGCTATCGCGGGTTTCTGGATTTCCAAGGATGATCTTGAAAGCGTATTTGGTGCCGGGGACCGGACTTGAACCGGCAAGCCAATTAAGGCGGCGGATTTTCGTCACACTGCTTCTTTCGAAGCCGGCGTCGTCGGAACGACATCGTTCGTGCGCTGGACTATGCCTTCGCCGTCGCGCGCGGGCGTGATCGCCGCCCGTGCGCCTTAGGCGCCCCCCGTCTAGTCTCTACACCTTCCTCGCGGGCGTTGTACCGCGAGGCTTGGCTCGGCGTTGCCTCGATGCGCGCATCAGGGGTTTCACCGAATTTGAAGGGTTCTGCACCGGCCGTTTCCGACCGGGCACTCAATCTTTTAAGTCCGCTATGTTTACCAATTTCATCACCCCGGCAAAAGGGCGGACGCGATTCTACCATTGCTTGCGCGTGCGTTCCCTGATTCGGACACATCGCATCGCGATGCCGCGCGCTTGCGTACGCCGTCCGCACCGGATTCATACGCCGTAATCGATGGCGGCGCGGCACGCGCGCCGATTTCCTCCCGCGCCGCAACATCCGCCGATACAATCGAAGCCCCCCTGCCCGGCGGGCGCCAACCGTCTGATGTTTGTGTCGTGCTTGTTACGAAACAGACGTCATGCGCGTCATCGCGAAGTCACAAACGTTTTCGATAATTTCCCTGCCGAAAACGTTTACATCGCGTAATTCCATGACCCCGACCATCAAGGACGTCGCCGCGCTCGCCGGCTTCTCGATCGCCACCGTCTCGCGTGCGATCAACGCGCCGCATACCGTCAGTCCCGCCACGCTGGCGACGATCCGCTCCGCGATCGACGCGCTGCAGTTCCGCCCGAGCCCGCTCGGCAGGCAGTTGCGCGGCGAACGCACACGGCTCGTCGGCGTCGTCGTGCCGACGCTGTCGAACCCGGTGTTCGCCGACTGCCTGCAAGGCATCGACGAACTCGCGACCGCGGCCGGCTTCAAGCTGATCCTGATGACGACCGAATACGACGCGGCGCGCGAGCGCCACGCGATCGAGACGCTGCGCGAGCAGCGCGTCGAAGGTCTGATCCTCACCGTTGCCGATGCCGATACGCATCCGCTGCTCGACATGCTCGACCGCGACGGTCCGCATTACGTGCTGATGCACAACGACACGCAACGCCGCCCGTCGGTGTCGGTCGACAACCGCCGCGCCGCCTACGACGGCGTGCGGATGCTCACCGCGCGCGGCCATCGTCGCGTGCTGATGCTGGCCGGCTCGCTCGCCGCGTCGGATCGCGCGCGCCAGCGTCATCTCGGCTACGCGCAGGCGCTCGAGGAAAGCGGCGTCGCGACGCTGCCGCCCGTCGAAGTCGACTTCAACGCACCCGAGCTGCCCGATGCGGTGCTCGCGCATCTCACCGCGCAAGCCACACGCCCGACCGCTCTCTTCTGCAGCAACGACCTGCTCGCGATGGTCGTGATGCGCGGCCTGCGCCGAGCGGGCTTCTCGATTCCGGACGACCTGTCGGTACTCGGCTTCGACGGCATCGCGATCGGCGAGCTGCTCGCACCGCCGCTGGCGAGCGTCGCGACGCCGAACCGGGACATCGGCCGCCACGCATGGCGGCGCCTCGTCGAATGCATCGGCGGCGCGACGATCGAGCGCGCATCGCTGATCCTGCCGCACACGGTGCGCGACGGCGCGACGGTCGCGCCGCCGGCCGCCGACCTGCAGTTGCGCCAAGCCTGAACGCCCGAGCCGCGTCACCCGTGCGCGGCCAGACACCCACACCTGCCCGGAGATCCACCGTGTCCTTTCGCCTGACCTCGCTGCTGCGCGTGCTCGCAGCGCCCGTCGCATGCGCCGCGCTCGTCGCGCTCGCCCCCGTCGCCCACGCCGACGAAACAGCGATCTGCTACAACTGCCCACCCGAATGGGCCGACTGGGCCGCGCAAATCGCGGCGATCAAGCAGAAGACCGGCATCCGCGTGCCGTTCGACAACAAGAACTCCGGCCAGGCGATCGCGCAATTGATCGCCGAGCAGAAGAGCCCGGTCGCCGACGTCGTCTATCTGGGAGTGTCGTCGGCATTCCAGGCGAAGGACAAGGGCGTGATCGCGCCGTACAAGCCCGCGCACTGGAACGACATCCCCGCGAACCTGAAGGATCCGCAAGGCTACTGGTTCGCGATCCATTCGGGCACGCTCGGCTTCTTCGTGAACAAGGACGCGCTCGACGGCAAGCCGGTGCCGCGTTCGTGGGCCGATCTGCTGAAACCCGAATACAAGGGCATGGTCGGCTACCTCGATCCGTCGAGCGCGTTCGTCGGCTATGCAGGCGCGGTGGCTGTGAACCAGGCGCTCGGCGGCAGCCTCGACAACTTCAAGCCGGCACTCGACTGGTTCCGCAAACTGAAGGCGAACGCGCCGATCGTGCCGAAGCAGACCGCGTACGCGCGCGTGCTGTCCGGCGAGATTCCGATCCTGCTCGACTACGACTTCGATGCGTATCGCGCGAAGTACAAGGATCACGCCAACGTCGAATTCGTGATTCCGCAGGAAGGCACGATCGCGGTGCCGTACGTGATGAGCCTCGTGAAGGGCGCGCCGCACGATGCGAACGGCAAGAAGGTGCTCGACTTCGTGCTGTCCGACGAAGGCCAGAAGCTGTGGGCGAATGCGTACCTGCGGCCGGTGCGCGCGCAGACGCTCGGCGCGGACGTCGCATCGAAGTTCCTGCCGGCGAGCGACTACGCGCGTGCGAAGCCGGTCGACTTCGGCAAGATGGCCGCCGGTCAGCAGGCGTTCGGCCTGCAGTACCTGCAGGTGATGCAGTAAGCGGCCGGACTCACGCGATGCTCGACCTGACTTTCCCGCTGCGCTGGCGTGTCGCGCTCGTCGCGCCGGCGCTCGCGGTGTTCGCCGCATTCTGGCTGCTGCCGATGGTGTCGCTCGTGCAGGTCTCGGCCGACGGCGCGTTCTTCACGCAATACGCAGCGCTGCTCGGCAACGCGCGCTACATGAAGAGTCTCGCCGAGACGGTGGCGCTGTCCGCGGGCGTCACGCTCGCAACGCTCGCGCTGTCGACGATCTCCGGCCTGCTGCTCGCACGCCGCGAATTCGCGGGCAAGCGCGTGCTGCTCGCGCTGCTCACCTTTCCGCTCGCGTTCCCGGGCGTCGTGGTCGGCTTCATGGTGATCATGCTCGCCGGACGGCAGGGGTTGATCGGGATGCTGTCCGCGAAGCTCACCGGCGACAAGTGGGTGTTCGCGTATTCGGTGACCGGACTGTTCGTCGGCTACCTGTACTTCTCGATTCCGCGCGTGATCGTCACCGTGATCGCGGCCGCGTCGAAACTCGACGCATCGCTCGAGGAAGCCGCGCGCTCGCTCGGCGCGTCGCCGTTGCGCATCTTCATCGACATCGTGCTGCCGGCCCTCGCACCGGGCCTGATCGCGGCCGGCGCGATCTGCTTCGCGACCGCGATGGGCGCGTTCGGCACCGCGTTTACGCTCGCCACCGACCTGAACGTGCTGCCGATGACGATCTACACCGAGTTCACGCTGAATGCGAACATCGCGACAGCGGCCGGCCTGTCGATCGTGCTGGGCGTCGTCACGTGGGTCGTGCTCGCGCTCGCGCGCCGGTTCACCGGCCACACCGCCGCCGCCGCGGCCTGAGGATTCCTCCATGCAATCGCTTTCCGGTTCCTCCGCGCCGTCGCCGGCGCCCGCTCCGTCGCACGCGAACGGCGCCGCCCGACGTGCGCCGCGCGTTACGGGGGCACGTACGATCGCCGCGCTGCAATGGGGCGTCACGCTGCTGCTGTGCGCGTTCCTGATCGTGCCTGTCGTGATGTCGGTGCTCGCGGGCCTCACCGTCAACTATTTCCGCGGACTGTCGAGCGGCCTCACGCTGCGCTGGCTCGCGCAAGTGTGGGAGCAATATCAGGGGTCGGTCGCGCTGTCGCTCGGCGTCGCGTTCGCGACGCTCGCGATCGTGCTCGTCGTCGGCGTGCCGGCCGGCTATGCGCTCGCGCGCAGCAAGAGCCGCATCGCCCGCGTGATCGAGGAGGCGCTGGTGCTGCCGGTCGCGCTGCCGGGCCTTGCGTCGGCGCTCGCGCTGCTGGTCGTGTACGGCGGGTTCACCGCGTTCCGCATGAGCCCGTGGTTCATCGTCGTCGGCCACGTGGTGTTCACGCTGCCGTTCATGGTGCGCGCGGTCGCGGCCGTCGCCGCGGGCGCCGACCTGCGCACGCTCGAGGAAGGCGCGGCGAGCCTCGGCGCATCGTTCGTCACGCGCTTCATCACGATCGTGCTGCCGAACCTGCGTCCCGGCATCGTCGCGGGTGCGCTCGCGGTACTCACGCTGTCGATCGGCGAGTTCAACCTCACGTGGATGCTGCACACGCCCGACACGAAGACGCTGCCGGTCGGACTCGCCGACACCTATGCATCGCTGCGCCTCGAAGTCGGCAGCGCCTACACGATCGTGTTCCTGCTGATGACGCTGCCGCTGCTCGTCGCGATGCAATGGCTCGGCGTCGATCCGTCCGGCACGCGCGCCGTAAAGCGCAGCCCGCGCTGAACCGCGCTGACTCTCCCGCTCTCATGAAACTCGACTCCACTCCCATCACCCTGGCCCGCTGCGCGAAGACGTTCCGCGGCACGCGCGTGCTCGAACCGCTCGACCTGTCGATCGGCGCGGGCGAAACGCTGGTGCTGCTCGGCCCGTCGGGCTGCGGCAAGACGACGACGCTGCGGCTGATCGCGGGCCTCGACACGCCGGATGCCGGCGGCACGATCGCTTTCGGCGCCGACGACGTGACCGCACTGCCGATCGAGCGCCGCCAGGTCGGCATGGTATTCCAGAACTACGCGCTGTTCCCGAACCTGACGGTGCGCGGCAACGTCGGCTATGGACTGAAGATTCGCAAGACCGAGCCGCGCGTGCTGCGCGAACGCGTCGACGAACTGCTCGCGATGATGCGGCTCGACGCGCACGCGGACAAACCGATCGATCAGCTGTCGGGCGGCCAGCGGCAGCGCGTGGCGCTCGCGCGTGCGCTTGCCGTGCGCCCGCGCGTGTTGCTGCTCGACGAGCCGCTGACCGCGCTCGATGCGAAGTTGCGCGACGTGCTGCGTCGCGAGATGAATGCGCTGCTGCGCGAGCTCGGCGTGACGACCGTGTACGTGACGCACGACCAGGCCGAAGCGATGGAGCTCGGCGACCGGATCGTCGTGATGGGCGCGGGCCGCATCGAGCAGATCGGCACGCCGCGCGACATCTACTACCGGCCGGCAAACCGCACGGTCGCGCAGTTCATCGGCACGCTGAACAGGCTTGCGGGACAATGGCGCGACGGCGCGCTCGTGACGACCGGCGGTTCGATCGTCACGCCGCACGCCGCCGACGAATGGTTCTTCCGGCCGGAGGACGCGCAGCTCGCCGATCCCGCGCACGCGCCGCTGCGCGGCGCGATCGGCGCGTGCGCGTTCCTCGGCGAGCGCACGCGGCTCACGATCGAGCACGCGGCACCCGACGCGCTCGTGATCGACGTGCCGGGCCGCATCGAGCTGGCACGCGGCACGGCCGTCGGCATCGCGATCGCGGCGCAAGACCTGATCGCGCTCGCCCCGTGATGCCGCCCAGCGATAACCACCTATTCCGAGGAACGACGATGCTGCTAGCCCAAATCAGCGATCTCCACATCAAGCGTCCGGGGCAGCTCGCGTACCGGCGCGTCGACACGGCGGCCGCGCTCGCGCGCTGCATCGCGAAACTGAACGCGCTCGTGCCGCGCCCCGACGCCGTGCTCGTCACCGGCGACCTGACCGACTTCGGCCACGACGACGAATACCGACACCTGCGCGCGTTGCTCGCGCCGCTCGAGATTCCGTATTACCTGATGATCGGCAATCACGACGACCGTGCGGGGCTGCGCCGCGCGTTCGCCGATCGCCCGGAATTGCAGGGCGGCGAATTCGTGCAGTACGCGCTCGATATCGGCGCGGTGCGCGTGCTCGCGCTCGACTCGCAGGTACCCGGCTCGAGCCGCGGCGACCTGTGCGACGCGCGGCTCGCCTGGCTCGCCGCGCAGCTCGAGGCCGCGCGCGAGCAGCCGGTGATCGTCGCGCTGCACCACCCGCCGTTTGCATCCGGGATCGGCCACATGGACGCGCTGCGCCTCGCGCCCGCAGCCGCCGCGAAGCTCGATGCGTTGCTGCGCGCGCATCCGAACGTCGAGCGCGTGCTGTGCGGCCACGTGCACCGGACGATGTTCACCCGCTTCGGCGGCACGCTTGCGTCGGCCGTGCCGGCGCCCGCGCATCAGGTCGCGTTCGACCTGCGCGCGGACGCGCCGTCCGCGTTCAGGCTCGAGCCGCCGGCGTTCGCGGTGCACCTCCATACGCCGGAAACGGGGGTGACGTCCCATCACGTGTATGTGGACGAAAGCGACGGACCCTATCCGTTCTACGAACCGAGCGGCGAACTGGTCGACTGAGCGCGCGAATCGCACGCGACGGCGCACGGCCGCGGCTAATCAGGCTCCGCATCGGCCGATGGCTGCCCATCGGCACCGGGACGGCCTGAACCGGGCCGTCCCGGGCCCGGCCGGCAGATTTCCCGGTGCTCCGGTATGATCGGCACCCTCGATCGGCACCCGGCTGCCCGCGCAACCGACGCTGCGCCGCGGCCGTGCCACCTCACTCCGTTCCGTTGCGATCATGTCTTCCGCTTCCACCGACCGTCCGACCGACGCCGCCTCGCCCCACTATTCGCGCAGCCTGCTGTTGCTGCTCGCGACGATCGCGGGCGTATCGGTCGCGAACATCTACTACAACCAGCCGCTGCTCGACAGCTTCCGCTCGGCCTTCCCGGACGGCGCGTCGTGGATCGGCGCGGTGCCGACCGCCACGCAGCTCGGTTATGCGGCCGGCATGTTCCTGCTCGCGCCGCTCGGCGACCGTTTCGACCGCCGCGGGCTGATTCTGATGCAGATTGCCGGACTATCGATCGCGCTGATCGTGGCCGCGACCGCGCCGTCGCTGACGGTGCTGGCCGCTGCCAGCCTCGCGATCGGCGTGCTCGCGACGATCGCGCAGCAGGCCGTGCCGTTCGCGGCCGAGATCGCGCCGCCTGCGGAGCGCGGGCACGCGGTCGGCACCGTGATGAGCGGCCTGCTGCTGGGCATCCTGCTCGCGCGGACGGCGGCCGGCTTCGTCGCCGAATATTTCGGCTGGCGGGCGGTGTTCGCCGCATCGGTCGCGGCGCTCGTCGCGCTGGCCGCGGTGATCGTGCTGCGGCTACCGCGCAGCTCGCCGACGTCGACACTGCCGTACGGCAAGCTGCTCGGCTCGATGTGGCACCTGGCGGTCGAATTGCGCGGGTTGCGTGAGGCGTCGCTGACGGGCGCGGCGCTGTTCGCCGCGTTCAGCGCGTTCTGGCCGGTGCTGACGCTGCTGCTCGCAGGCGCGCCGTTCCATCTCGGCCCGCAGGCGGCAGGCCTCTTCGGGATCGTCGGCGCCGCGGGTGCGCTGGCCGCGCCGTACGCGGGCCGCTTCGCGGACAAGCGCGGCCCGCGCGCGATCATCTCGCTCGCGATCGCTCTGCTGGCGGCATCGTTCGTGATCTTCGCGCTGTCGGGCACGAGCCTCGTCGGACTCGTGATCGGCGTGATCGTGCTGGATGTCGGCGTGCAGGCCGCGCAGATTTCGAACCAGTCGCGCATCTACGCGCTGAAGCCCGAAGCGCGCAGTCGCGTGAACACCGTCTACATGGTGTGCTACTTCATCGGCGGCGCGCTCGGCTCGTCGGCCGGCGTGGCCGCGTGGCACGCGTTCGGCTGGACCGGCATGTGCGCGGCCGGGCTGCTGTTCACCGCGCTCGCTGGCTGGTTTCACCATCGCGGCGC
Source organism: Burkholderia sp. WTPI3 (assembly GCF_021483755.1). NCBI lineage: Bacteria > Pseudomonadati > Pseudomonadota > Betaproteobacteria > Burkholderiales > Burkholderiaceae > Burkholderia > Burkholderia sp. WTPI3. The sequence continues at coordinate 47,842 of NZ_JAGIXF010000041.1, forward strand.
ACGCCACGGCTGAGCGGCCGGCTGCTCGCCATCACGCGCTGGTGCGCGACTCGGTCGGCACGACGGCGGGCGGCGGCGTGAACGCCTGCGCCGGATCCATGACGACAGCCGGGTCCACGACCGCCCCCGGGGTCGGCACGGCGAGCGTCACGGCCGACGGCGTCAGGATCGGTGCGTCATCCGGCACCACGGCCTGATCGGGTGCGGTTTCGGCCGCGAACGCAGCTACAGGTGCTGACGGCGTGTGCACGGCCGGTGCGGGCGCCCCGGTCGATGCGGCGGCAGCAGCTGCCGCGCGCGCGGCGGGCCGGCGCGCGGGATCGAATGCGAACGACAACCCGACGCTGCCGAGGATCGCGACCGTCGCGATCACGGTCGCCTTCGTCACCGGTTCGCCGAGCATCAACGCGCCGAGCGCGACCGCGACGATCGGGTTCACGTACATGCAGCTGCTCGCAATGATCGGGCTCGTATGGCGAATCAGGTAGCCATACGCGACATACGCCGCCATCGTGCAGAACACCATCAGGTACAGAAACGCGAACACGGGCGCCGCCGCGACTTGCTCGATGCGCTCGCCGACCAGCCATGCGGCGATCGTCGACATCAGCCCGCCCAGCCCGATCTGCAGCGACGTCGACAGGAACAGGTCCGACGGCAGCTTGAGCCGCGTCGCCAGATGCGCGCCGCCTGCCCAGAACAGCGCGCCGGCCAGCACGCAGATCGTGCCGAGCGCCGAGTTCGCGGCAGCCGCGCCACCCGAATTCAGCACGACGATGCCGACCATCCCGAGCGCGACGGCCGCCCATTCGCCCTTCGTCACCGGACGTCCCGCGACCGCCGCGATCACGGTCGCGAACAGCGGCACCGTGGCAACCATCACCGCGGCCGAGCCGCTGCTGACCGTACGCATGCCGAGCGCGATCGTGCCGGACGACAGCGCGACGAGCATCGTGCCGACGATCGCCGAGTTGCGGATCTCCAGCAGCGTCGGCCATTCGGGCTTGCGCCGCAGCGCGAAGATGAACAGGCCGATCCCGCCGAGCAGGTTGCGCAGCCCCGACAGCATCAGCGGCGGGAACGACTGCAGCGCGAAATGCAGGCCGCTGTACGTCGAACCCCAGACGAAATAGATGAATACGAGCGCGAGTGCCACGCGGCCTCCGCGGCTTTGCGGCAGGCGGATGCGGATCGGCAGGCGGGCGAGGAAATCGAGGAGGCGGTCGAGCGGTGTCATCGTTCAGCCTGCCCGCACGACGTGTCGCGTGCTCCGCTGAAAGACGCCGGAGATGCCGGCAAACGGCCCTGACGGGACCGGGAAGGCGGAGACGAACGTGCGGAACGACATGGCAGTGCGAACGGCGACGAATAGGAACCGGCAAGCGGCGGCAGAGGGACAAAAAAACGTGCGCAAACCACTTCGGCTGCGCACGTTCGGCATTATGGCATCAAGGATTCGAAAGCATCGTCGGACCCGTCTGAAAGGATATCGACTGATGTTTCGGCGCGACATTTTCGGGCCGCCGGACGTGCCGGATCCGAAGCCGGATGCGCGCCGCGCGGGCGTGTCGAATGCCCTGCGCGCGCCCTTCCCGCACTTCGCGATCGATACCCCGGCCTGATGGCCAGTCATGCGCTTCGAGGATCGCCGCGCGCTTATCGTGACGGTCGGCATGCCCATGCGGCGCCGACATTCCGTTCATCCGATACGCACACCGTACATACAAAATTTTGTATAATTCCACCATTCTTCCGCCGAAGCCGGTTGTCTTCGTCGGCAGTGCGCTGGACGCGCTGCGCGGCTTTCCGCTGCCGGCGCGCCGCGAAGCCGGCCATCAGATCGATCAGGTGCAGCGCGGCCTGGCGCCCGACGACTGGAAGCCGATGCGCACCGTCGGCCCCGGCGTGCGGGAAATCCGGTTGCGCGATGCGAGCGGCGCATTCCGGATCGTCTACGTCGCGGCCTTCGCCGACGCGATCTACGTGCTGCACTGCTTTCGCAAGCAATCGGCACGCACCTGCAAGGCCGATATCGAACTGACCACCCGGCGCTATCGTGCGCTGACGATGGAGAGGAAACGATGAGCACCGAACGCTATTCGAATGTCTGGGATGCAATCGAGGGCCAGCCGGCCGAGGCCGAGAACATGAAGCTGCGCTCCGAGCTGATGATCGCGCTCAAGCAGCGCATCGCGCAACTCGAACTCAGCCAGGCCCAAGCCGCGACACAGCTCGGCGTCACGCAGCCGCGCGTCTCCGATCTGCTGCGCGGCAAGATCAACCTGTTCGGGCTCGACGCGCTCGTGAACATGGCGGCGGCAGTCGGCCTGCGCGTCGACCTTCAGGTCCGCGAATCCGCGTGACGCCCCGTGACGCACGGCGGCGGGCGCATCCGTGCCCCGCCGATCACGATCCGCCGAACCAGTTGTACCCCTGATCGACCCAGTAGCCGCCCGGGTAAGTGTCGGTCACGAAGATTTCCATGATGTGTTTCGGATTCTTGTAGCCGAGCTTGGTCGGCATCCGCAGCTTCATCGGAAAGCCGAATTCGGGCGGCAGGCGATGGCCGTCGTAGTCGAATGCGAGCAGCGTCTGAGGATGCAGCGCAGTCGGCATGTCGATGCTTTCGTAGTAATCGTCCGCACATTTGAAGCCGACGTATTTCGCGTGCGTGTCGGCGCCGGCGCGTGCCAGAAACGCGCCGAACGGCGTGCCGCCCCAGCGGCCGATCGCGCTCCACCCTTCCACGCAGATGTGCCGCGTGATCTGCTCTGCGTGCGGCAGCGCATACAGCTCGTCGAGCGTCCATACGCGCTTGCCCGTCACGCTGCCCGACAGCACGAGCCGGTACGTCGATGCGTCGACGTGCGGCACGTCGTCGATGCCGTAATACGCATTGAACGGGAACGGCCGCGTGATGTCGGATTCGGCGTAGGTCGGTGCGAGCCGGTCGCCGCTGAACAGCCAGGCCTGCACGCGATCGTTCAGCCGCGATACCCGCTCGAGAAACGTGTTGACCGATGCGTCGTCCTGCAGCGTGCAGCCGGTCAGCATCGTCAGGCCGCCGAGAGTCAGGATGCGGCGATTGAACAGCCGTCGCGACGGCATCTCCAGTTCGCGGCGCACGTCGAGTTCGAGCGACTTGCGGTCGAGCGTCCAGCGCGAACCGTCGCGCCTGTATTCGGATTCCGACATGATGATTTCCTTTACCCGGCGTTGACCGGTCAACGCCCGCGCAGCATCGCGAGCAACGAGCGCGGCACCAGCAGCGCCATCGCGACGTGCACGACGACGAACGCGACGAGCAGCGACATCGCCCAGAAATGCACGACGCGCGCGTTGTCGTAACCGCCAAACAGTTCGCGCAGCAGAGGAAACTGCACCGACTTCCAGATCGTCAGCCCGGACAGCACCAGCACGACCAGGTCGACGATCGCGACCAGGTACGCGGCACGCTGCACCGCGTTGTAGACGCTCAAATCGTCGTGCGCGAGCCGGCCGCGCAACGCGGCGCGCACGTCGCGCCACACGGACGCCGGCGTGACGGGCAGCATCTTGCGCGCAAGGCGGCCGGTCGCGATCGACATCGTCAGATAGAACAACCCGTTGCCGACGAGCAGCCACATCGCCGCGAAATGCCATTGCAGCGCGCCGCCGAGCCAGCCCCCAAGCGTGATGCCGTGCGGAAATACGAACGGCGGATAGATCGGCGACGCATCGTAGATGCGCCAGCCGGACAGCGCCATCAGGATGGCCGCGAGCGCGTTGAGCCAGTGGCTCGCACGCACCCACAGCGGATGAATCGGGCGCGTGGGCGGCGCAGCGGCCGCGCGGCCGGTGGCGGGAACGGTTTGCATGATGAAGACTCCCGGAACGCGTCGACGAGACGAGACAAAACGAAACGCGGGCGGCCGTCGTCCAGCACACGCGCCGGCCGCGCCGCTGCCTGGCTTCGTCAGTTCGACGGCGCCATCTTGTCGCCCGACGACTTGCCCATCGCGTCCTTCTTCATCGCGTCGTGCTTCTTCATGCCGTGCTTCTTCATCGCATCGTGACCCATTGCATCCTTCGCCATCGCGTCGTGGCCCATCGCGTCCTTCGACATCGACGAACCGTTTTGCGACATCGCGTCGTTCTGCGCATATGCGCCCGTTGCAAGCGTGGTGAAAGCAGCGACACAGGCGGCGATCAGTACCTTTTTCATGACATCTCTCCATTGAACATGGGTTTAAGGAGCAGAATAGACGGACGACGTCGCGGGAAATGACAGCCGCTGCGAAATATTTTTGAGGCCGCGCGAAGGCGTGCCATGTTGCACCGCTTCGCCGCTGCCGGTCGAGCCATGGAACCGTGCGGCCACGCACGCTGCCCCTTCGACGGGACATCGCACCACCCGCCATGCTGCAGCCGCACGAGGCGGCCGATCCACTGCCGGTTGAAACCGCCGCCAAGCCGGTGTATCGTGTGCCCTTGCTAACGCGGGGGTCCTGCAATGCGCTCGGTCAAACAACCGGCATTGCGGGTGAGAAATACCCTTTGAACCTGATCTGGATAATGCCAGCGCAGGGAAGCGTACGGATTTCGCCGCCATCCTTCTGACGAAATCCGCCGCCTCACCAAACCTCGTCTCCTGCTTAGCTCGAGCCCCACATTCGTCAAGGGCTCCGGGCAAGCGCCGAAGCGCCTGTCCGGCGCTCACACAGGAGATTGCATGAACGCCAATCCGAAGTTTCTGTCTGCCGACGCCCACGTCGACGCGGCTGCCGTCGCGCCGCTGCCCAACTCGCGCAAGGTTTATGTCACCGGCTCGCAGCCCGACATCCGCGTGCCGATGCGCGAAATCACGCAGGCCGACACACCGACCGGCTTCGGCGGCGAAAAGAATCCGCCGATCTACGTGTACGACACGTCGGGCCCCTACACCGATCCGGACGCGAAGATCGACATCCGCGCGGGCCTGCCCGCGCTGCGCCAGGGCTGGATCGAAGCACGCGGCGACACCGAAGTGCTCTCCGGCCTGTCGAGCCGGTACGGCCTCGAGCGCGCGGCCGACCCGGCCACCGCCGACCTGCGTTTCCCGGGCCTGCACCGCAACCCGCGCCGCGCCCAGCCCGGCAAGAACGTCACGCAGATGCACTATGCGCGCCAGGGCATCATCACGCCGGAAATGGAATACATCGCGATCCGCGAGAACCAGCGCCGCGCCGAGTACATCGAGAGCCTGAAGGCGAGCGGCCCGAACGGCGAGAAGCTTGCCGCGATGATGGGCCGCCAGCATCCGGGCCAGGCGTTCGGCGCCGCGGCCTTCGGCGCGAACGCACTGGCCGAGATCACGCCGGAATTCGTGCGCGACGAAATCGCACGCGGCCGCGCGATCATCCCCGCGAACATCAACCACCCGGAATCCGAGCCGATGATCATCGGCCGCAACTTCCTCGTGAAGATCAACGCGAACATCGGCAACTCGGCCGTCACGTCGTCGATCGGCGAGGAAGTCGACAAGATGACGTGGGCGATCCGCTGGGGCGGCGACACGGTGATGGATCTGTCGACCGGCAAGCACATCCATGAAACGCGCGAGTGGATCATCCGCAACAGCCCGGTGCCGATCGGCACGGTGCCGATCTACCAGGCGCTGGAAAAGGTCAACGGCAAGGCCGAGGATCTCACCTGGGAAATCTTCCGCGACACGCTGATCGAGCAGGCCGAGCAAGGCGTCGACTACTTCACGATCCACGCTGGCGTGCGCCTGCAGTACGTACCGCTCACCGCGAACCGGATGACGGGCATCGTGTCGCGCGGCGGCTCGATCATGGCAAAGTGGTGCCTCGCGCATCACAAGGAAAGCTTCCTGTACGAACACTTCGAAGAGATCTGCGAGATCATGAAGGCGTACGACGTGAGCTTCTCGCTCGGCGACGGCCTGCGCCCCGGCTCGATCTACGACGCGAACGACGAAGCGCAGCTCGGCGAGCTGAAGACGCTCGGCGAACTCACGCAGATCGCGTGGAAGCACGACGTGCAGGTGATGATCGAAGGCCCCGGCCACGTGCCGATGCAACTGATCAAGGAGAACATGGATCTCCAGCTCGACTGGTGCAAGGAAGCGCCGTTCTACACGCTCGGGCCGCTGACCACCGACATCGCACCAGGCTACGACCACATCACGTCGGGCATCGGCGCCGCGATGATCGGCTGGTTCGGCACCGCGATGCTCTGCTACGTGACGCCGAAGGAACACCTCGGGCTGCCGAACAAGGACGACGTGAAGGAAGGGATCATCACGTACAAGCTCGCCGCGCACGCCGCCGACCTCGCCAAGGGCCACCCGGGCGCGCAAGTGCGCGACAACGCACTGTCGAAGGCGCGCTTCGAGTTCCGCTGGGAAGACCAGTTCAACATCGGTCTGGACCCGGACAAGGCACGCGAATTCCACGACGAGACGCTGCCGAAGGATTCGGCGAAGGTCGCCCACTTCTGCTCGATGTGCGGCCCGCACTTCTGCTCGATGAAGATCACGCAGGACGTGCGCGAGTTCGCAGCGCAGCAAGGCGTGTCGGAAACCGAAGCGCTGAAGAAGGGGATGGAAGTCAAGGCGGTCGAGTTCGTGAAGACCGGCTCCGAGATCTATCACCGTCAATAAGCGTTCGCGGCGGTCCGCACGGACCGCATCGCACCGCGCGAAGCCCGCTTTCGAGCGGGCTTTTTTGCGTCCCGGCAACGCATGCCGCGTGCCTGCCGCCCCAAACGAAACAAATGATTACGAAACCGCCGGAGCCTTAACAAGTCCTTACAGCGCCGTCGGGGAACGACGGGTAGATTGGGTTCATGCGCGGCCGCCAGCCGGTCGCGCGCCCTCCGTTCACTACCACAAGGACAACGATCATGAATACGATTCGGCGTTTTGGGGTATGCGCGTTGCTCGTCGCGACGGTGGCCAGCCTGTCGGCCTGCGATTCGATGTCACGGCGTCAGCGCGATACGGCTATCGGCGCGGGCGTCGGCGGCGTGGCCGGCGCGGCGATCGGCGGCAGTGCGCTGTCGACGCTGGGCGGCGCGGCGGCCGGCGGCATCATCGGCAACCAGGTCGGCAAGTAACGGCCCCGGTATCCCGCCCCTCGCCGCGCGACACGCGGCGCTGTTCCGGCAGACGGCGTTTCCGCGGTGCAGAAGCGCCGTTTTTTGCATGTGGCGCCCGGATTGCCGTGCGGCGGCCGCCGGCGCCTACGGAAATGATCCGTTACCGTTTTGCGCCCCGTGTCATCGCCGCGCGGCCTAAGCTTAAGCATCTGCCGATTGCCGGCGCCGCCGGAGAGATATCATGACCAGGACCTTCGTCGCCGCAGCACTCGCGTGCGCGACACTCGCCGGCTGCTACTACCCGTATGGCTACTATCCGCCCGGCTATTACGCGGCGGCGCCCGTCCAGCCGGCGCCCGTGTATGTCGATCCCGGCCCCGCGTACTACTATCCGGCGCCCGCCTATGCGCCGGCATGGGGCGGCTATTGGGGCCCGTCGATGTCGCTGAACTTCGGTTTCGGCGGACACGGCGGGTGGCGCCATCACTGAGCGCGTCCGGCTTGCCTGCACGGCCCGCGACGAGCATCTCCGGTTTCTTGCCGTTTCATCCAATCGTGAAACGACGGTGCGGTAACGCGGTGTAAGATCCATCGCATCCCGTCCCCTCGCCCTTCACGATCGATGTCGCCCAAGAACGCCTTTCTGCTCACCATCCTCGCCGCCCTGTGGGGCGCGTCGTTCCTGTTCATCCGGATCGGCGTCGCTGAATTCGGCGTCGCCCCACTGATGGCTCTGCGGGTGGGCATCGGCGCGCTGTTCCTGATCGGCCTCGCGCTGACCCGCTTCAAGCCGGCCGAACTCGCCGCCCGGCTGCGCCAGCACGCGGTGCCATTGTTCGTCGTCGGCGTACTGAACTCGGGTGCGCCGTTCTGCCTGTTCGCCTATGCCGAGTTGACGCTGTCGGCCGGCGTGACGTCGGTGATCAACGCGACGGCCCCGCTGTGGGGCGCGCTCGTCGCATATGTATGGCTGAAGGACACGCTGTCGCTGCCGCGCACGCTCGGCCTCGTGATCGGCTTTGCCGGCGTGCTCACGCTCGTGTGGAACCAGATCGCGAACGCGCACGGCAGTACCGGCGCCAGTACAACCGCGCTCGCGGCCGCCGCGGCGCTCGGCGCGACGCTGCTGTACGGGATCGCGGCCAACTACACGAAGCGCAAGCTCACCGGCGTCGACCCGCTCGTCAACGCGACCGGCAGCATGATCGGCTCGACCGTGCTGCTGCTGCCGTTCGCGATCGCGACCTGGCCGGCCGCGACGGTCAGCGCGCACGCATGGGGCGCCGTGCTCGCGCTCGGCATCGCATGTACGGGTATCGCGTATTTCATCTACTTCTTCCTGATCTCGCATATCGGGCCGTCCCGCGCGATTACCGTCACGTTCGTGATTCCCGTGTTCGGCCTGCTGTGGGGCGCACTGTTCCTCGGCGAGCGCGTGTCGGTCGTGATGATCGAAGGCTGCGCGATCGTGCTGGTCGGCACCGCGCTCGCGACCGGCGTGATCAAGCGAATTCCCGGCCTGCGCACGCGCGGCGGCAAAGCGGCCTGAGCCGCGCGAGGGCGGCCGCGCTGTTGCTCGTCGGGTTTCCCGCGACCGCGCTGTCGGTCGATGGCCGCTCGCGACCGCCCGGCCGGCGTTTCGGCACCCTCTTCGTTAGATTCCGTCGTTCTCGCGCAATGGCGCCGGCCCGGCGCCTGTTTAGCGTTTGCGTCTGGAGTTACCCTGATACGCGAGTCGCCCCGTTCCCGTTACACTCGGAATACTCATCCGCAGAAGGCGGTTACGATGCGCCACGTTCTTTCGCGTCCACCTGCGCGTGCGACTGCTTCAGCGTGGCGGCACGATACCGCCCCCCCGTTCGCCGGGCACCGTTGACATGAAGCCCCCTCGCGACCTCTCGCTCGATTCCCTGCTCGAACGCCTCAAGCCAACCCCGAGCGGCTGGTTCGCCACCTATCGCAACACGACGCTGCGCAGCGTGTTTCAACCGGTGCTGTCGATCACGCACAAGCGCGTGGTCGGTTACGAAGCGCTGCTGCGCGTCGTGGACACGGACGGCACGCTGCTCTCGCCGATCGCGCTGTTCGACAGGACACGCGCCGAAGCCGACGCGCTGCTGCTCGACCGGCTCGCCCGCTGCCTGCATACAGCCAATTTCGTCTCGCAAGGCATCGGCGACGGCTGGCTGTTCCTGAACGTGACGCCGCGCGTGCTCGATTCGGGCCTCGTGCAACGCGAATTCGTCGAGGCGCTGTGCCGGCATTTCGCGCTGCCGCCGAACCGCATCGTGCTGGAAGTCGTCGAACAGCCGGCACGCGACGAAGCCGCACTCGCGCGCACGATCGACATGATCCAGCATCGCGACTTCCTGATCGCGATCGACGATTTCGGCACCGGATTCTCGAATTTCGACCGTGTGTGGCGCGCGCGACCCGATATCGTCAAGCTGGATCGTTCGCTCGTCGAGCGCGCGACGTGGTCGGCCGACGATCGCCGCATCATGCGTCACCTCGTGTCGATGCTCCATCAGGCCGGCGCGATGGTGCTCGCCGAGGGTGTCGAAAGCGACGACGCACTGCAGGCGCTGATGGAGGCCGACATCGATTTCGTCCAGGGCTTCCAGTTCGGCCAGCCCGATGCATCGATCGCGCATGCGAGCGCCGCGGCGCCCGCGATGCTCGACGCCGCGTGGCAGCGCTTCATCGCTCACCGGCATACGCCGGTCATCGCCGAACAACCCGGCTTCGACGCGATCGAGCGGCTCGTGCTTGCCGGCGCGGCCGCGTTCGCGGCGAGCGGCAACCTGAACGATGCCGCGCAGCGTGTATTTGCCGTGCCAGCCGCGCGACGCGTGTTCGTCACGGACGAGATCGGCGAGCAGTTCCTGCCGTCGATCGGTGCGCGCCCCGAGGACGGCCACGCGGGCGCCACCCGCCTTTCGCCGCTGTTTCCCGAAACCCACAGCAACTGGTCGCGACGGCCGTACTTCCAGCGCGCGATCGCCGCGCCGGGGCGCGTCGCGCTGATGGGTCCGCACTTCTCGCTGACGGAAGGCCGCGACTGCTACACGGCGGCGGTTGCGATTCGTGTGCAGAGCCGCCTGGTCGTGTTCTGCGTCGATTTCGTACTCGACAGCGCGGGAACCGTGATGCGGTAACGGGGCACGGCAGTTCTCCGCTGCGTGCCGCGCCTACCGCACTTTCGTCAGTCGACGACCTTCCCTCTTCCCGATTTCACCGCGCTGCGGCGCGACTTGTGTTCGAGCCGCCGCTCCTTCGATGCGCGCGTCGGCCGCGTCGCGACCCGTGCCCGCGGCGTGAATGCGACGCTGCCGATCAGCGCATCGAGCCGCGCGAGCGCCGCGTCGCGGTTTTTCTCCTGGGTACGGTATTCCTGCGACTTGATCACGACGATGCCGTCGCGCGTGATGCGCTGGTCGGACAGCGCGAGCAGCCGCTCCTTGATGACGGGCGGCAACGACGACGCACGGATGTCGAACCGCAGGTGAATCGCGCTCGACACCTTGTTGACGTTCTGCCCGCCGGCACCCTGCGCACGCACGGCCGTCCATTCGACTTCGGCCGGATCGAGCGTATAGCGGATCATCATCGCGACGTCTCCTGGCGACGACGCGCGAGCGCCTCGTCGACGCGCGCCGCGAGCCCCGAATCGCGTTGCGTGCGGGTCGCGACCGCCTGTGCCAGCACGCGCTGCGGACCGATCACCTGCACGCGCGTACGGGCGCGCGTGACGGCCGTATAGACGAGTTCGCGCGTGAGCACGCGGCCGAACGAGGCCGGCAGCACGAGCGCGGCCTCGTCGAATTCCGAACCCTGCGATTTGTGGACGGTGAGCGCGAATGCCGTTTCGTGCGGCGGCAGCGCCGCGGGCGACACCGCGCGCGCGGTGCCGTCCGCGCGGCGGAACCACACGCGCAGCACGCCATGCGTGTCCGGCAACGCGATGCCGATGTCGCCGTTGAACAATCCGAGCGCATAGTCGTTGCGCGTCACCATGATCGGTCGCCCGGTGAACCAGTGGGCACCGACCGCAAGCGGCACGCGCGCCGCGTGACGCACATGCGCGGCCACGAGCGCATTGACGTGCTCGGCGCCGCGCGAACCGGTGCGCGTCGCGCACAGGATCCGGAACCGGTTGAGCGCATCGAACAGCGGCAGCGGATCGGGCACCGGCGCCGCGAGCGCGACGCGCAACGCATCAAGGTACGCACCGAACCGGCGCGCGAGCCGTTCGACCGTCGACGGTGCCAGCGTATCGCCCGCATCGTCGTGGAACGACGCGGCGGCCGTATCGTCCGTCGGCAACGCGTCGAGCGCGGCCTGCACGTCGCCGCGGCGAATCGCCAGCGACAGCCGGCCGATCGGCGAATCGAGACCGAATCGGTAATTGCGTTCGAGCCACACGACACAATCCGCGAGCGGCGCGGGCGCGGGATGCGCTGCCGCGGTTTCATCGGCTCGCGTTGCGACGGCCGACGCCCACGCCGCATCCGCGGCATCGTTCGCATCGAACGGTGCGAGTTCGATCGCGTCGAGCCATGCGAGTTCGTCGGCCTCGATCCAAGCGGGACCTGCTCCGGACGCGCGGGCATCGGTCGCGGTGCTGGCGTCGCTCGACGCGGCGTCTGCAGGCTGCGGTGAAGCGGCCGGCTGTGCCGTGTCGGACAACGGAACCGCCTCGTCCTGCGGTTCGTCGTCGAAGAGCGATGCCTGACGCGTATCCGGTTTCGGTCGCGACGCCGGCTTGCGCGTGGCCGTAAACGACGCCCGTACGGACGCCTGGACCGGCGCCGCGCTTGCGGCCGCAACCGTGCGCGCGGCCGCTCCCGTTTCGGCAGGCCCGTCGTCCGGCACCGGCAACGCCGCGACGAATGCGGCTTCGTCGATGCCGAGCGCCTGCGCGATGCGCGTGCGCGCCGCGGCAGTAAACGTCGGCCGCGCGCTCAGTTCGGCGAACACCGCGCCGGCCTCGACCGCGGCCAATTGGTCCTTGTCGCCGAGCAACACCAGCCGCGCGCCCGGCGCGAGCGCGTCGAGCAGATGCGCGGCGAGCGCGACGTCGATCATCGACGCCTCGTCGACCACGATCAGGTCGTACGGCAACGGATTGTCGCGATGGTGGCGGAAGCCCGCCGCCCCGCCGCCGCCCAGCAGGCGATGCAGCGTGTACGACGTCGGGCAGGCGCGCGGCGAGTTCCGGCGGCAGATCGCCTGCCCGCGCGTGCAGCGCGCTTCCTGACGCTGCGCGGCCTTGCCGGTGGGGGCCGCCAGCGCAATGCGCAACCCCGGATGCGCGTCGAGCAGGCACGCCAGCACGCCGACGACGGTCGTCGTCTTGCCGGTGCCGGGGCCGCCGCTGACGATCGTCACGCGCCCCGTCAGCGCGACGATCGCCGCGACGCGCTGCCAGTCCACTTCGCCCGTCGCCGGCCCGAAGTAGCGCGCGAGGCTGTCGCGCAGCCGCTCGGGCGACAACGCGTCGTCGAGCGCGGCTTCGCCGGCCTGCGCGACGAGCGCATCGGCGAGCCGCCGCTCGTAGTCGAAATAGCGCGACAGATACAAATGATCGTGCCGGTCGACGATCAGCGGCCGCTCGTCGCCGCGAGCAAGCGTGCCGAATGCCACCACGCCGCTCGCGGCAAGCGCTGCGCGCACGTCGTCGAGCGGTTCCTCGTAGCGCTGCGCGAGCGCGCCGAGCGACACGCACACGTGGCCGCCCGCCGTCGCGCGGCTCGTCGCGAATGCGGCACGCGCGGCCCAGCGCGCGGCCGCGGCCGGCGCGCCCGCGCGGCGCGACAGGTCGCCGATGCGGCGCGCGAATCCTTCCGCGAGTGCGATGCCGAAATCGGCCGGCTCGGGCAGCCGCGCAACGAGGCCGCCGGTGAATTCGAGCGTATCGTCGGAGACGTTCATGCGCGGCCCCCTTCCATCATCCGGTCGAGCGCGTCGACGAGTTCGCGCGCGGGCCGCCGCGCATGCACGCCGGCCGGCTCGCCGCCGCTGCGCCAGCCGGGCCGCACGCCGCGCACGAACAGGTACAGGTAGCCCGCGATATGCGTGTCGTAGTCGTAATCGGGCAGCCGCCCGCGCAGATAGCGATGCAGCGCGACCGTGTAGAGCAGCGCCTGCAGGTGATACGCGTGATCGGCCATCGCGACGTCGAGCGCGCGCGGGCCGTAGGCATCGGGCGTATTGCCGAGATGGTTCGACTTCCAGTCGACGATCCAGAACCGGCCGTCGTGTTCGACGATCATGTCGATGAAACCCTTGATGAAACCGGCGAGCATGCCCGCCTCCAGCGCAACGTCCGGATAGTCGTGCGCAACCAGCAGCCGGCGCAGCGCGCCCAGCTCGAGCGACGGCGCCGGGAACAGGAACCCCATTTCGTCGAGCCGCTTCGCCGGATCGAGATCCGCAAGCCGCATGCCCGGCACGAGCTCCGTGCTGACGACGTCGCCAACGAGCCGCGCCATCATCGCCGGCAGCCGCACCCCGAGTTCGGGTTCGGCCTCGACCGGCCGGTCGTGCAGCGCGCCGAGCGCGGCCCGGTGCCACGAGTCGGGCTCCTTGAAACGGCTCAGTTCGAACAGGCGGTGCAGGCATTCGCCGGCGGCCGCGCCACGCGGAAACACAAGGATGTCATCGTCCGGCGGCTCGGCCGTGACCGGGTCGGCCATGGCGAATTCGCCGTCCGGTACGACCGCGGCAAGCGCATCGTGATCGGGCCGCAGCTCGTCGTCCGGCACGATCGCGACACCGGCCTCCTCGCGCGCCATCGACGCGGTCAGCGAACTGAAGCTCGCCATCCGCCACGCATCGCGCAGCACGCGCGTCGAATGACGGGCCGCGAGCGTCTGCGACGCATCGTGCCCGGCCGCGAGGCGTTCGCGACGCGCGGGCACCGGCAACGGCGCGACGCTCACGGGGCCGCCCGCCAGTGCCCGCCATGCAGCGTCGAGCGCCGCTTCGTCGGGCGGCTCGTCGAGCCACGCGTCGAACGACTGACCGGCGCCCGCGACGAGCCAGTTGAGCACGCTGCGCCGCGCCTCGCGCGTCGACCGCGACGACAGATACGGCCCGGCGACGAGATAGCATCGATAGACCGCGCGCGTGAGCGCCACGTAGACGAGCCGCGCGCGTTCCGCCGCCTGCTCGCGCAACGCCTGGCGCGCCGCATGCGCGGCGGCTTCGTCGTCGCACCCGTAATGCAGCACCGCGTCGCCCGCATCGTCGTGATACTCGCGCGCGTCGGGCAGCCCCGATGCAGGCGGTTCGCGCAGGCCGCCATCGTTCAGGAACGGGCAGAACACGACCGCGTATTCGAGACCCTTCGACTTGTGCACGGTCACGATCTGCACGAGGTTGCGGTCGGATTCAAGACGCAACTGCGCTTCCTCTCCGCCGCCGTCGAGCCGTTGCGCGGCAAGCCAGCGCAACGTCGGCGCGATGCCCGGCTGCGCGGACGCGCGGGCCTGCGTCAGTTCGGCCAGGTGATTGATATCGGTCACGCGGCGCTCGCCGTTCGCACCGGACATCAGCCGCTCGGCGATGCGCAGTTCGCGCGTGAACGTGCGCCACATCACCGCGAAGCCGCGTTCCCGCCACAGCAGCCGATAGCGCGAAAAGCGCTCGACCCAGCTCATCGCATCGGCGCTGTCGGATGCTTCATG
>NZ_JAGIXF010000042.1:0-62173 GCF_021483755.1 Burkholderia sp. WTPI3
TGTGAATAGGAGCGGACTCTGAAGGGGGCGGGCGCGTGCCGTCTTTCGGATCCATGCGGCACTGCGGGCTAGTGTTGTCGGCCCTGCCGGCCCCGGTCAAATCCGCAGAAAAAGGGGGGTGTCATCACTCCGGCTGATGATGGTCGCGGCGCGCGCGGCCGTGCCCGCTCGCGCCGCACCGCGTCACCGCTCGATCTGCCGGTTCCAGCGCGTATCCCACTGCGCGCGGTGCGCATTGATCGCGGTCCAGTCGACCACCGTCACCTTGCGTACGAGATCGTCGACGTTGCCGAGGCTTTGCTGCATCGCGGCAGGCATCTTCGCGAGGCGGTTGGTCGGGATCTGCTTGCCGGCCTCGGCGGCCTTCGTCTGCGCGGGCGCGGACAGCAGGAACTGCGCGAGCTTTTGCGCCAGCTGCGGGTCCGGATTGTTCGCGACGACGCACAGGTCGACGAGCAGCAGCACCGGGCCTTCCTTCGGGTTCGCATACGCGACCGGGATGCCCTTGTCCTGCAGGTCGCCGACGCCGGTCGGCGTCAGCGGAAACAGGGCGGCCTCGCCGGTCTGCACCATCTCGGAAATCTTCGCCGAGTTCGGAATGTACTCGACGACGTTCGGCCCGACCGTGCTCGCCCACTTGCTGAAGCCGGGCTCGACGTTCTGTTCGTTGCCGCCGAGCAGCCGGTTGATCGCGAGGAACCCGTGCAGCCCGAACGTGCTGCTCGATGCCGACTGGAACACGACCTTGCCCTTGTATTTTGGATTGGCGAAATCCATCCACGACGTCGGCGGCGCCCAGCCTTTCTCCGCGAACAGCTTCTTGTTGTACGCGATGCCGGTCATTCCGAGCTGCACGCCCGCCCCGACGTCGTCCTTCATCCGCGCGAACGGGTACAGCTCCTTGAGCACCGGCGAATCGTCGAGCTTTTGGCACACGCCGAGACTGACCGCGCGCGCCATCACGCCGTCGTCGAGAAACGCGACGTGGATCTGCGGCTTGTTGCGGTTCGCGAGCAGCTTCGCGAGCACGTCCGACGACGTGCCGGGCACGACGACGACCTTCACGTCGTTCGCCTTCTCGAAGTCGGGCAGCACCTGGCTCGTGTAGGCCTTTTCCATCGGCCCGCCGTTCATGCCGACGTAGATCGTCTTCGTTTGCGCGAACGCGGGCGCGCCGGCGCCAGCGATGCAGAGGGCGGCAGCCGCCGCGATCGTTCCGAGCAGTTTCATCTTTGGGTCTCCTCTTGACGGAAGGGGGCGGTCGGCGCAGCTTGCGGCGCAAAGCGGCCGATCGAGAATGCATCGAGCGGGGTGGCGGTTTCGCCGGTCGTGACGAGATCGGCGAGCACGTCGCCGACGCCCGGCGCGAGCAGGAAGCCGCCGCCGGAAAAACCGAATGCATGCAGCAGGTTCGGCGTGGTCCGGCTCGCGCCGATGACCGGGTTGTGATCCGGCGTGCAGCCTTCGACGCCGCTCCACGTGCGGATCAGCAGCGCGTCGCGCAGCGCGGGCAGCAGCGCGCACGCGTCTCGCATCACCGCACGCGTCGTATCGACCGACGGCTGGCCGAACTCGCCGTCGCCGCGGCCGCGCCCGCCACCGATCACGCAGTTGCCGCGCGCGACCTGCCGCGCGTACACGCCGCCTCCGTACACGCCGAGGTTGTGCACGATGAATGGCGGCAGCGGTTCGGTCACCCACATGTTCGGGTAGATCGCCTCCATCGGCACGGCTTCGCCGAAGCGTTCGGCGATCGTGTTCGCCCATGCGCCGGCCGAGTTGATCAGCCAGGTCGCGGTGCAGGCGCGAGCGCCCGCCTGAACGTGAAAGCGCGTGCCGTCGTGGCGGACGTCGTCGACGGGGGTGTGTTCGAAGACCTCGGCGCCGGCCGCGCGGGCCGCGCGAGCGAACGCGGGCGACACGATGCGCGGGTTCGCGTGCCCGTCGCTCGCACACAGCGAGCCGCCGAGCGCGGCGGGGCCGAGCCACGGGTAGCGGCGGCGGAACGCGTCGCCGCGGATCACCTGCAACGGCAGGCCGTGCTCGCCGGCGAGCGTCGCGTATGCATCGAGCGCGTCGAGATCGGCATCGCTGCGGGCGAGCCGCAAATGACCCGACACGACGAATTCGCCGTCGATGCCGATCAGCTCGGGCAGGCGGTCCCAGATGCGCCGCGCACGCAGCGCGAGCG
Source organism: Burkholderia sp. WTPI3 (assembly GCF_021483755.1). NCBI lineage: Bacteria > Pseudomonadati > Pseudomonadota > Betaproteobacteria > Burkholderiales > Burkholderiaceae > Burkholderia > Burkholderia sp. WTPI3. The sequence goes on from NZ_JAGIXF010000042.1 coordinate 2,192, forward strand.
GCAACTGCTCGGCGGGGCGGCCCTGGCAGCGCACGCCGCCGTAATTCACGCCGCTCGCCTGCGCGCCGCAGTCGCGACGCTCGAACAACGCGACGCGCAGGCCGCGCCGCGTCAGCGCCAGCGCGGCCGATGCGCCGACGAGGCCGCCGCCGGCGATCGCGACGTCGTAATGGCGGATCTCACTCATCGCGCGCCTCGTCGGGAATCGCCGCGACATCGTCGCCCGCGAGCGCGGCGGAGATCGGGAAGGGCTTCACCGGCGGTTGCGCGCGCAACCGGCCCACGTCCGCGAGCGGGCGGCCCGTTTCGGCGGCCAGCACGAGCGCGGTCGCGTCGCCGCACATGCGGCCCTGGCAGCGGCCCATGCCGGCGCGTGTGAGCGCTTTCAGACGGTTGAGTTCGGTTGCTTCGCCGGCGCGGATGCAACGCCGCAGCGCGCCGGCGTCGATCTCTTCGCAGCGGCACACGATCGTGTCGTCCGGGCAGCGCGCGGCAAGCCCGGCCGGCGGCGCGAACGCCGCCTCGAGGCCCGCGCGGAACGCGCCGACCCGTGCGAGCGTGCGTTCCAGCGTGGCGGCGTCGGGTTTGCCGGCCGGCGCGGGCGCCGCGATGCCGGCATCGTCGAGCAGGGCGAGCGCCGCGCGTCGCCCGGACGCCTCCGCGGCATCGGCCCCGGCGATGCCGGCACCGTCGCCAGCGACGTAGACGCCGCGCACCGACGTGCGGCCGGCCGCGTCTCGTTCGGGCAACCATGCGCGGTTGAGCGGATCGAAGCTGAACCGGCAGCCGGCGAGATCTGCCAGCTGCGTTTCCGAGCGCAGTCCGAAGCCGAGCCCGAGCGCGTCGCATTCGATCATGCGCGGGGCCGCATCGCCGTCGGCCGTCCGCCACGCGAGCCCCGTCACGTGCCGCTCGCCGAGTACGCGTTCGAGCACGACGCCGGTTTCGATCGCGACGCCGTGCGCGCGCAGCCAGCCGATGTAGTAGAGCCCCTTCGCGAACGTCGACGGCATGCGCAGTAGCGCGGGTGCGGCGGCGGCCTGCTGGCGCAGCGGGCTCGTGTCGAGCACGGCCGCGACCTGCGCGCCGGCCTTGGCGTACTGATACGCGACGAGATACAGCAGCGGCCCGGTGCCCGCGAATACGATGCGCCGGCCGATTGCGCAGCCCTGCGCCTTCAATGCGACTTGCGCGCCGCCGAGCGTGTAGACGCCCGCGAGCGTCCATCCCGGCACCGGCAGCATGCGGTCGGTCGCGCCGCTCGCGACGATCAGGTGCGAGAACGGGACGGTTGTTTCGCGGCCGTCCTGCAGCGTGTCGACACGGCCCGCGCCGCATGCCCACGCGAGCGTGTTCGGCCGGTAGTCGACGTGCGGCAGCAGCGCGGCCATCGCCCGATGCACGGCGTCGGCCTTCGCCGCCTCGAAGCCGTACAGCGCGCGCTTGCCGCGCACGAACGCGCTGCCGGCGGGGGGCTGCCGGTAGATCTGGCCGCCCCAGCGTGCGTTTTCGTCGATCACGACGGGGCGCAGCCCCGCGTCGACGAGCGCTTCGGCCGCGCGCACGCCGGCCGGTCCCGCGCCGACGATCACCGGTTGCGCCGCGCCGCTCATGATGCGTCTCCGGTGACGGCGCACGGTGCGCCGGTGAGGATGCGCATGCCGTCGGCGATCGGCGTCGAGCATGCACGGACGCGGGCGCCGACTTCGGTGCGCACCCAGCAGTCCTGGCACGCGCCGATCAGGCAGAAGCCGGCGCGCGGCTGACCGCTGAATTCGCTGGCGCGCACGCGGCGTTGCGCGACGAGGATCGCGGTGAGCACGGTATCGCCGGCGAGCGCCTGCGCGGGACGCCCGTCGAGCACGAATGCGACGGCGGCGCGCTCGCGTTCGGCGACGCGCACGAATTGCGCGCCGTCGTCCACGGTATCGGTTGGGCGGGAAACGGAAGTCATCGTCAATGTTGGCCGATCAGGATGCGGTTCAGGCCGTACACGCGATCGAGCAGCAGCATCGCGCCGGCGGTGATGAAGATGACGAGCGCCGATACCGACGCCATCATCGGATCGATCGATTCGGTCGCGTACATGTACATGCGCACCGGCAGCGTGACCGTCTGCGGCGACGTGACGAAGATCGACATCGTCAGTTCGTCGAAGCTGTTGATGAACGCGAGCAGCCACCCGCCCGTGATGCCGGGCACGATCATCGGCAGCGTGATGCGGCGGAACGTCGTCCACGGGTCGGCGCCGAGCGAGCACGCGGCCTGCTCGACGCTGCGGTCGAGGCCGGCGACCGACGCGAGCACGAGCCGCATCACGAACGGTGTGATGACGACCATGTGCGCGGCCACCAGCCACGCGAACGAGCCGGTTGCGCCGATCAGCGCGAAGAAGCGCAGCAGTGCGATGCCGAGCACGAGGCCCGGGATCACGAGCGGCGACAGCAGCAGGCCGTTCAGGAACGCACGGCCGGGAAACGCCGCACGGCCGATCGCGAGGCCGGCGGGCAGCGCGATCGCGAGCGACAGCGTCGCCGACGCGAGCGCGAGCTTCACGCTGTTGAAGAACGCGGTGACGAAGTCGGGATAGTCGAGGATCGCGCGGAACCAGCGCAGCGACAGTCCGTGCGTCGGCAGCGTCAGCGTTTCGTCGGGCGTGAACGCGACGAGCACGACGATCACGAGCGGCGCGAGCACGAACAGGATCACGAGCGTGTGGAACGCGAGGGCGAAGGGGCCGTTCTTTCTCATCGGGAAGCGCCTCCGAGGCTGCGCGCGTAGCGGCGTTCAAGCACGCGGTAGTAGGTGAGCATGACGATCAGGTTCGCAACCAGCAGCAGCACCGCGATCGTCGCGCCGAGCGGCCAGTTCAACGAGCCGAGGAATTCGTCGTAGACGGCGGTTGCCGCGACCTTCAGGCGGCGTCCGCCGAGCAGGCCGGGAATCGCGAACGCGCTCGCCGACAGCCCGAACACCATCAGGCTGCCCGACAGCACGCCCGGCATCAGCTGCGGCACCACGATGCGGCGCAGCGTCGTGAACGGCGATGCGCCGAGCGACAGGGCCGCGTGCTCCGTTTGCGGATCGAGCCGCTGCAGCGCCGTCCATACGGGGATCACCATGAACGGCAGCATCACGTGCACGAGTGCGATCACGATCGCGAAAGTCGTGTATTCGAGCTTGTACGGGCCGAGGCCGACGAGCCCAAGCGCCTGGTTCACGAGTCCGCCCGTGTTCAGCAGCATGCTCCAGCCGAACGCGCGGACGACGACCGACACGAGCAGCGGCGCGAGAATCGCGAGCAGGAACAGCGAGCGCCACGGGTCGCGCATTTTCGACAGCACGTACGCTTCGGGCGTGCCGATCGCGACGCAGATCGCGGTGGTCAGCGCGGCGATGCCGAACGTGCGTGCGAAGATCGTGTGGAAGTACGACGAGCCGAGCACTTCCGCGTAGTTGCCGAACTGGAGCGCGGCGATCGGGCCGGTGGCCGGGTCGAAGCGATAGAACGTGAGCGCGAAGGTCATCGCGAGCGGCACGAGCACGAGCGCGGCGAACAGTGCGAAGGCGGGCGCGCACATCAGCCACAGCGGCGCATGTGCGCGCCACGTCGCGTTCGGCGCGCGGCGGCCCGCGGCGCGCGCCGGTGCGGCATCGGCCGCGGCCGGCTGCGCCAGGCTGCCCGGTGCGCCGTCGGTCGGAAGCGGGCTGGGAGGCGGTCGCATTCAGGCCTCCCGGCGCATCACGCGCACTGCGTCGCTGTGCCAGTCGACGCCGACCGGCATGCCTTCATCGAGCGGCTCCGCGCCTTCGTTCTGGCAGCACACGAGCACTTCGCCGAGCGGGCTGTCGACGCGATACAGCCACTGGCTGCCGAGGAAGAAGCGGCTCGAGACCGTCGCGGCGAAGCGGCCGGCGCCGGGGGCGCACAGCCGCAGCTTCTCGGGGCGGATGCACACCGACACGGCGTCGCCGACGCGCATGTCGCGCTCGTGCGCCGGCAGGTGCGCGGCGCGTCCCGTCTCGGCGAGATCATGGCCGAGGTCGATGCGGATCGTGTCGCCGTCGTGCGCGACGATCGTGCCGGGCAGCAGGTTCGCCTTGCCGATGAACTGCGACACGAAGCGGTTCCCGGGGCGTTCGTACGCGCGGTACGGCGTGTCGGTCTGCGTGATGCGGCCGGCTTCCATCACGACCACGCGGTCGCTGATCGACAGCGCCTCCGATTGATCGTGCGTGACCATGATTGTCGTCGTGCCGATCTTGCGCTGGATCGCGCGCAGTTCGAACTGCATCTCCTCGCGCAGCTTCGCATCGAGATTCGACATCGGCTCGTCGAGCAGCAACACCGGCGGCTCGATCACGACGGCGCGCGCAATGGCGACGCGCTGCCGCTGGCCGCCGGACAGCTCGCGCGGAAAGCGGTGCGCGAGCGCATCGAGGCGCACGAGCGACAGCGCCGCGCGGATGCGTTCCGCGCGTTCCGCCTTGTCGACGCCGCGCATGTCCAGGCCGAAGCCGACGTTCTCGGCGACGCTCATGTGCGGAAACAGCGCATAGCTCTGGAACACGATCCCGAGCCCTCGGCGGTTCGGCTTCATGTGCGTGATGTCCTGCCCGTCGAGCGCGATGCGGCCGCGCGTGACCTCGACGAAGCCGGCGATCATCTGCAGCGTCGTGGTTTTGCCGCAGCCCGACGGACCGAGCAGCGAGACGAATTCGCCTTGTTCGACCGACAGGTTGACGTCGGCGACGGCGGTGAGCCCGCCGAACGATTTCGTCAGATCCGTAAGCGTGAGAAACGACATGGGGAACTCCGGGTTCGCACACCGGATCGCCGGTGTGTCATTGGTGCGGACTCTAGCCAGCCATATTTCGGAGCGTCAATTTCGAATTCTGATCATCGGGATGAATTTTCAGAAAATTCCGATGAATGGAATTTATTGTCGGGACGCGTGGAAATCGTTCCGTTGGATGAGGGCCACCGAGGTTGCGAATTGCGCCCGTCAATCCCGTGGACACCCGGATGCCCGGCAGGCGCCGACGCGAGGACAATGGCGACTACCATATTCCGTTCAATGAAATCAGCGAGGAGCGCCAGCATGCAAGAATCCCGTTCGCGCGGAACGTCGCCGGCCGCGCACGCGCCGCACCCGGACGAGGACGCGGCCGAGACCGCCGGTGCGCCGGGCGCCGGCATGCTGCAGCGGGCGTTCGCGATCCTGCGCGCGCTGGCCGGCATGCAGCAGGACGGCGTGCGGGTCACGCATCTCGCGAAGGCCGTCGGCCTCACGCAGGGCACCGCGCACCGGATCCTGCAGTCGCTGATCGCGGAAGGGATGGTCGAGCAGGACGAGCAGTCGAAGCTGTACCGGCTGAGCGTCGACTTCTTCGCGCTGGCCGCGCTGGCGGGCAATCCGAGCAGCATGCGCACGCTGTGCCGCCCCGCGCTGCTGCGGCTGTGCGCGAGCCTTGGCGAGACGATCTTCCTGCTCGTCAAAAGCGGCTTCGACGCCGTGTGCCTCGACCTGTGCGAAGGGCCGTTCCCGATCAGGTCGTTTACCGGCGACATCGGCGGGCGCATTGCGCTGGGGGTCGGGCAGGGCAGCCTCGCGATCCTCGCGTTCCTGCCGGAAGCCGAGCGCGAGGAAGTGATCCGCTTCAACGTGCCGCGCATTCGCGGCTACGGCGTGCTCGACGAGGTGTACCTGCGCACCGAGATCGAACGCGTGCGGCAACTCGGCTACGCGGGCCGCAACAGCGGCGTGCTCGACGGAATGGCGGGCGTCGCGGTGCCGATCCTCGATCGCACCGGCTATCCGGTCGGCGCGTTGAGCGTCGGCACGCTGGCGTCGCGCCTCGGCGACGACCGGATGCCGATGGTCGTCGAACTGCTCAGGCGGCAGGCCGATGCGATCGGCCCGCGCACGAATCCGTTCGACGCCGCGCTGCGGCGCCCGATGCACGGTCTATCCGGGAAAACCGCATAGCCGTCGCGCGCATCGCCGCGCATTGCCAGTTCGTCAGCTTGCTTACGCGCGCCATTCACGTCGAAGCAAACGCGCCCCGTCCAGCCGGCCTGCCACCTTTCGTTTTTCTTGCGGTGCGCACTTGCCGCACTCGTCCCTCCGTCACGAATCTCCCATTCGATTTTCAACTGTCGACCAGTTGAACATTTCATTTCTTGATGCGGTTGTGGCTGGATAACATCCAGCGACTGTCTATACAAGCTGACCGGCGCGTATGAACAGGATCCACAAAACACAACACAACATCGACAGACAGGTTTGGAGAGGAGGTGACGGAGATGGTGCGAATGATGGGCAGGGACACGGGCGTCGCGTGCATGAGCGCGGCCATCGCGATGCTGTTGGCAGGCGCCGCGCATGCGCAGTCGTCGGTGACGCTGTACGGGATCGTCGACGCGGGCGTGACCTACACGAACAACGCGCAAGGCCACGCGCTGTGGCAGTTCACGGGCGGCAACGAATCGGGCCCGCGCTGGGGCCTGCTCGGTACCGAGGATCTCGGCGGCGGCCTGCAGGCGAACTTCCGGCTCGAGAACGGCTTCAACGTCGCGAACGGCGCGCTCGGCCAGGGCGGCCGGATGTTCGGCCGTTCCGCCTGGGTCGGCCTTAGCGGCGCGAACTGGGGCGCGGTGACGCTCGGCCGCCAGTACAACTCGACGCAGGACATCCTCGGCTCGCTGCAGATGAGCAGCTTCCTCGCGCAGTACTCGACGCACCCGTTCGACAACGACGACATCAACAACACGTTCCGCACCAACAACGCGGTCAAGTACGTGTCGCCGACGATCGCCGGCCTGCAGGCGAACCTGATGTACGGGTTCTCGAACTCGACGGGCTTCGCGAACGACAACAGCTGGAGCGCGGGCGTGACGTATGCGAACGGGCCGCTGAATGCGGGCGCCGCGTATGCGCGGATGAATCACCCGGCGGCGAGCGCTGCGGGTGCCGTTGCATCGGACAACTACTTTCCCGCCTCGGCGTCGGTGTTCGGCGCCGGCCTGTCGAGCGCGGTGCGCCAGCAGATCTGGGGCGCGGGCGGCAGCTACGCGATCGGGCCGGCGACGCTCGGGCTGCTGTACACGGGCTCGAACTTCGGCCAGGCGACGGGTGGCGCGCTGCGCTTCAACAACTATGAAGGCAGCCTGCGCTACATGATCACGCCCGCGCTGATGGCCGCGGCCGGCTACACGTACACGCAGGTCGCGCGCGGCGACGACGGCGGCCACTATCAGCAGGTGTCGGCCGGCGTGCAATACCTGCTGTCCAAGCGCACCGACGTGTACGTGAACGGCTTCTACCAGAAGGCGTCGTCGGGTGTCGGCAGCGCGTGGATCGACGGCACCGACAGCCCGTCGTCGACGACGTCGCAAGTGGCGGTGGTGGTCGGCATTCGCCAGAAGTTCTGATGTTCCGACGCGTTCGCGCGTCTTCCGGAGGAGACACACATGAAACTCAAACTGTTGCTGGCGGCGTTGCCGTTCGCCGGGATGTATGCGGGCGGCTCGATTGCCGAGGTGCGGCCGCTGCTGTTCGGGCTGCCGTTCCTGCTCGTCTGGAACCTGGCCTGGATGGCGGCGACCGCCGCGATCCTCGCGATCCTGTTCCACCTCGACGAGCGCGACACGGCGCGTGACGGCCGCACGGGAGACTCGCAATGAACGCATCGATCGTCATCATCGCGGCGTTCGCCGTGTTCGCGCTCGCGATCGGCGTGATGGCGCGGCGCGGCCGCAAGCTCACGCTCGAGCAATGGGCGGTCGGCGGACGCGGCTTCGGCTCGCTGCTCACGTTCCTGCTGATGGCCGGTGAGGCGTTCTCGACGTTCTCGTTCCTCGGCGCGAGCGGCTGGACTTACAGCAAGGGCGTGCCCGCGTTCTACATCCTGTCGTACGGCTGCCTCGCGTTCGTGATCGGCTACTGGATGCTGCCGGCGATCTGGCGCTACGCGAAGGCGCGCGGGCTCGTGTCGTTCGCCGACTACTTCGCGGCGAAGTACGACAGCCGCGCGATCGGCGTGCTGGTGTCGATCGTCGCGGTGTTCGCGATGGTGTCGCTGCTGATGATCCAGCTGCGCGGCCTCGGCGTGATCGTGTCGGAGATGTCGTACGGGCTGATTCCGCAAGCGGCCGCGATCTGGATCGCGGCGACGCTGATGGCGGTCTACATGGTCGTGTCGGGCATCCACGGCTCGGCGAGCATCGCGATTTTCAAGGACGTGCTGATCCTCGCGATCGCGATCTTTCTCGGCCTGTACCTGCCGATGCATTACTACGGCGGCCTCGGCGAGATGTTCGCGAAGATCGACGCCGCGCATCCGGAGCTGCTGCGCATGCCGGAGCACGGCTTCAACCTGAACTGGTACAACTCGACGATCCTGCTCACGTCGCTCGGCTACTACCTGTATCCGCACGGCTTCACCGCGATCTACGTCGCGAAGGACGAACGCGCGCTGCGCCGCAACGTGATCCTGATGCCGCTGTACCAGGTGCTGATCGCGTTCCTGTTCCTCGTCGGCTTCGCGGCCGTGATGACGGTGCACGGGCTCGAAGGCGCGCAGACCGATCTCGCGCTGCTGCGTCTCGTGAAGCAGACGTTCCCCGCCTGGTTCGTCGGCATCGTCGGCGGCACGGGCCTGCTGACCGCGCTGGTGCCGGGCTCGCTGATCATGCTGAACGCATCGACGACGATCGCACGCAACATCTACCGCGAAGGCTTCGCGCCGCATGCGACCGACCGCGAGGTGACGCGCGTCGCGCGGATCGCACTGCCGATCTTCACGCTGGTGGTCGTGTACTTCGTGCTGCGTGGCGGAGCGACTTTCGTCACGCTCGCGATCTTCTCGTCGAGCCTGCTGACGCAGCTCGTGCCGATGCTCGCGTCGAGCTTCCTGAAGCGGCCGTTCGGCACGCGCGAAGGCGCGTTCGCGGGGATCGTCGCCGGCGCGATCGTGATCGCGATGACCAACTACTATGGCGTGACGCTCGCGTCGCTGTTCCCGGGCGCATCGAGCACGATCACGTCGATCAACCCCGGGCTCGTCGCGCTCGCCGTGAACGCGGTGGTATTCATCGCGATCAGCGCGGCGCAGCGCAAGCTGAAGGCGCGGATCGCCGCGCCGGCCCGCTCTGCGTAACAACCCGTGCGGCGTGCAGTCGCCAGGCCGCCGGGCTGCCGCACGGCGGTTTTTCCATGCGGCGGCACCCGCATCATTTCGAATCAGGACAGGACATCCAGCGATGACTACCGAGGACAAACGCGAAGCAATCGACACCCTGATCGCACACGGCTGCGTGATCACGATGGACCCGCAGCGGCGCGTGATCGAGAACGGCGCGGTGGCCGTCAACGGCGATCGCATCGTCGCCGTCGGCGACACCGCCGAATTGCAGGCACGCTACCGTGCCGCGCGCACGATCGATGCACGCCGCAAGGCCGTGCTGCCGGGCCTGATCGATTCCCACGCGCACGCGGGCCACGCGATGCTGCGCACGATCGGCGGCGCGGACGGCGATGCCTGGTCGGCCGCGGCCGAAACGATCTATACGCGCGCATCGGACGAAGCGTTCTGGGAAACCGAATCGCATCTCGCGGCGCTCGAACGGCTGAAGGCCGGCGTGACGACAGGCGTGTCGCTGCTCGGCGGCGGCAATTCGATCATGCGCGTCGACGATCCCGTCTACGCGCGACGCCATTGCGATGCGGTGGTGCGCACCGGCACGCGTTCGATCGTCGCGGTCGGCCCGTCGCGGCCGCCCGCACCGCGTGCGTACACGCGCCATGCGCCGGACGGCAGCGACACGCGCGACATCGATTTCGACACGATGTACGGCGTATGCGAAGACATCGTCGACGCGTGCCACGGCGATGCGGACGGCCGGATCCGGATCGCGCTGACGCTGCCCGTGTACGCGTCCGAGCACGACCCGGAGCTTGCGCAATACGAACGCGATTTCCGCGACCAGGCGGCCCGCTACGGCGCGCTGGCGCGCGAGCGCGGCCTGACCTTCACGCAGGATGGCCACCGCGCCGGCACGCTCGCGTTCGCGCATCGCGAGCTGGGGTTGCTCGGCCCGACGTCGTTCATGTCGCACAGCATCGACCTGACCGACGACGACATCGCCGCGTGCGTCGAAACCGGCACCGCGATCATCCACAACCCGAGCGCGATCATGTCGATCATCGGGCGCTGCCCGGTGCCCGAGCTGATCGATGCGGGCGTGACGGTGGCGATCGCGTCGGACGGCGCGGCACCCGATCGCGGCTACGACATGTTCCGTCACATGTGGCAGTGCATGCATTACCACCGCCGTCACTTCCGCGATCCGGACGTGCTGCCGCACGGCAAGGTGCTGGAGATGGTGACGATCGACGCGGCGAAGGCGCTGTCGCTCGATCGCGAGATCGGCTCGCTCGAAGTCGGCAAGCTCGCGGACGTCATTCTCGTCGACCTGTTCCGCCCGCACATGATGCCGATGAACATGCCCGTGTATCGCGTGACGTGTTTTGCGAACGCCGCCGACGTGTGCATGACGATGGTCGGCGGCCGGGTGCTGATGGAGGATCGACGCGTGTTGTCGGTCGACGAAGGGGAGATTCTCGAGCGCGTGAGCGAAGTGGCCGATCTGATGATCGAGCGCAGCGGGTTGCGTCATCTGCTCGACGAGCCGAAGACGCTGTGGGGGCGCAGTCGCTACTGAGCGACCGGCCGCGCGGTGAGGTATCGGCAGGCTTGATGCCCGACGATTGCTTGTCGAATGCGATGCTGGTTTCGTTCATGATCGTATTGACGCGCTCGACCGCGGTGACGAGTTTGCCGCGAACGCCGTGAAGTTCGCGACGGCAGTATGAACGAAGCCCGGTCTGGCGGCGGGCTTTTGATTTCCGGCCCGTAGCGCCGTTCGCGATATGGATAAGCGGCCCCTCCCCAGCAGCCTGAAATTCCGAGTCGGCCATGTTCGCGCAGATCGGTCGCAGGTCAACATCCGCGAACGTCTGCGATTCCGCAATGGTGTTTGTCGTCGTCTCGGCGACAGTGGTTTGGTTTCCCATTTCCTCAAGATTCCAGCGCGTCGATCGCGTGCCGGTATGCGGGGAACAGCACGGCCGCCTTCGCGCGCAGTTCGGAGAAACAGCCGACCGCGGGATTCATCGCCATCCGCGATGGATCGATGCCGGACACCGGGCTGACCGTCGCCGGATCGGCGGCCGCGCGGTTGACACGCGCCGACGGATTGCCGACAGTGCTCGACAGCGTGGCTCGAGCATGAGCACGCTGCCGGATCTTCACGATGAAAACCGACAACAGGAACGGAGCGGTTGCAATGAGCAAGACAACAGGTTCGACCGATGCCGTCAACTACCGGCTCGCGACGCAACACGACGTCGATGCGCTGGTCGAACTGATCAACGCGGCCTACCGTCCCGCTGCCGGCGCGGCCGGATGGACGCACGAAGCGGCGCTCGTCGATGGCGCGCGCATCGGGCCGGTGCAACTTCTCGAAACGTTGCAGGCGCAGGATTCGGTATTGATCGTCGCGGCGACGCGCGGCGCGCTGGCCGGATGCATAGAAGTGCGCGCGAACGACGACACCGCGTATATCGGCACGCTGGCCGTATCGCCCTCCGCGCAGGATCGCGGGCTCGGCAAGGGGTTGTTGAACGAGGCCGAGCAATTCGCGAGTCGCCGCTGGCATCTCGCGAAGGCGGTCATGACAGTGTTGTCGGCGCGCCGTGAACTGATCGATTTCTACCTGCGACGAGGCTATGTGCGAACGGGGCACGTGACGGGGTACCCGATAAACGCAGGCGTCGGTATTCCACGCGACGCCGGCCTGACCATCGAGACGCTGACTAAAAGCATTCAGCCGGATTGATGAAACCCGGTGGCGACGTGGAGGTTGAAAGCTGTCCGCAGCTTGCCGGATCATCGACTACCCGCCGTCGGCCAGCCGCGCACGTATCTCGTCGACCGACAGATCGCGCCGGTGCGTCGCAATCTGCCAGATGTTCCCCCACGCATCCTTCACCATCGCTCGCCGGTCGCCGTACGGCATGTCGGCCGGCGCTTCGAGCGACACGGCGCTGGCCGCGACGGCACGCCGATAGGTCGCATCGACGTCCTCGACATAGACGTACAGAAACGCCGCCATCGGATCGCGGAGCCCGTCGCCGCCGCTGACCATCACGACCGAATCGCCGATCCTGATTTCGGCCGGCAGTCCCGCGCGGCATTCGCCCTGCGCCGGAAACACCGCTTTGATGAAGTCGACGAGATTTTTCGGATCGCTTACGACGATACGCGGCGTAACGGTATGCCACCCGTCGGGCTGGAACTTGATCATGGCGACCCCCCTCTGACGGATGTGCGCGAGGGTATTGTCCTCCGGGACCGGATAGCGCGCAGCGCGGCATCAGGCGCCACCGGCGTGGCTTGCCGAGGCAGGCCGCCGCCAACGTCGTGGCCCTCTCCGGTCCGGCCAGTCAGGAGCAACATGATGCTGATCGTTTTCTTTGTCGCCGCCTTTTTCGGGATCGTTGTGGCCATGTCCCGCGGCGTGTCCCGCAAGGCGGACGCGAGGCTGCGCGCGCAATACGATGCCGAGGGCGCGCGCGGCGACGTGTCGCGCCAGTTGATGCGCAATGCCGGCTACGACGTCTGAGCGCCCGTGTCCGGTCGAACGCGCCGCGTGGCGCAAGGCGATCGCAAGCTGCGACGATGCGCCGACCGGCATGCCGGGCCGACGCACCGGCACGGCCAATGCGGATGGTTGAGCGCCGACGGACATGCTAGGATTTCCGTCAAACAACTTCGGAGATTGCCATGCCGTTCATCTGCGAAAACGTTGAATGCCGTGCCGTGCTGGCTCGAGGGCAGGTCAGGTCCCGCCAGGAGGACCCGGGCTGGTGCTTCTACTGCCCGGACTGCAAGACGAGGAACGCGTTGAAGGATATCGGCGCAGTCGGCGGCCCTGTCGAGCTGGTCCAGCCCGAGGGCACCAGTCTGCCGCACCGGATCATCGCGGTGGCCCGACCGCTGGACGACGGCAGATATGCGGCGCAGCTGCGCGTGCAGCGCGCGCTCGCGGTGAAGGGAACCTACGCGGCCGAAGAGCACTGGGACGAGCTTGGCGTCTTCCCCGATGCACAAGAGGCCGTCGCGCATGCGAAGTCGTTTGCAACGAATTTGCTGGCGACGGCGGCGTAATGCACGGCCGCACGGCCTCGACGGCTCGACTACCTGAAACGACGAACGAAGAAGCGGCGTCGTGCGTGCGCGCACGACGCCGCTCGGCGTCTTCCGCTCGCGTTCGTCAGTTGTAAATATCGAACGAGAAATACTTCTTCGCGATCCGCTGATACGTACCGTCCTGAATCAGGCTCGCGAGCGCCTGGTTGATTTGCATGCGCAGCGCATCGTCGTCCTTGCGCATGCCGATCGCCGAGCCGACGCCCAGCGTCTTCGGATCGTGCAGCGCAGGCCCCGCGAACGCGAAGTTCGCGCCCTTCGGCGTCTTCAGGAAACCGAGGTCCGCCTGTACCGACGATTGCAGCGATGCGTCGAGCCGCCCCGACAGCAGGTCCTGGTAGACGAGATCCTGCGTCTGGTACGTGCGCACGATCACGCCCTTCGGTTCCCAGTACGTGCGCGCATAGGTTTCCTGCGTCGTACCCTGCTCGACGCCGACGCTCTTGCCGGCCAGCGACGCGGGCGTCGGCTGCAGGTTCGAGCCGCGCCGCGCGACGAGCCGCGGCGGCACGTTGTTGATCTTGTCCGTGAACGCGATCTGCGCGAGGCGCTTCTCCGTCACGCTCATCGACGACAGCACGCCGTCGAACTTGCGCGCCTTCAGCGCGGGGATCATCCCGTCGAACGCATTCTCGACCCACACGCAGCGCACCTTCATGCGTTCGCAGATCGCGTTGCCCAGGTCGATGTCGAAGCCGACGAGCTTGCCGTCGGGCGCGAGCGATTCGAACGGCGCATAGCTGGGATCGACGCCGAGGCGCAGGACGGCAGGGTCCTTCGCGGCTGCGGCGCCTGCCGTCAGCGCGAGCGCGACGGCCATGACGAGCTTTTTCATGGTTGTCTCCATTTACCGGCTGGTTTTGTTTGAGGTGAAGCGATACTGCGGCCGATTGGCGTGACCGCCCGCGCCCGGCCGTGCAGCGGGCGGTGGCCGGTCGCCGGACGATGCCGGCGTCCGTCCGGGTCAGGGAATCCGGTTCAGTGCGAGGCGCCGGTGATGCGCGCCATGCTGCGCCGGTAGCCGGCAGGGGAGAACGTCGCGTTCAACGCGGCCATCGAGGCGATCACGCCGATGTGCATCCACCACGCGACCGCGAAGCCGCCGCCCGCGTCGCGCAGCCAGCCGATCAGCCAGGGGCTCGACGCGACGGTCAGGAAGCCGATGCCCTGCACGAACGCGGCGAGCGCACCAGCGAGCCGCGCATCCGGCAGGTGGTCGAGCGTGACGATCAGGCTCATCGAGAAGAAGCCGCCGAGCCCGAGGCCGGCGCTCGCGACCCACGCCCACGGCGCGAGTGCAGGCATCGTCGCGAAGCCGACGAAGCCGGCCGTCTGCAGCGCGAGCGTGAGCCACAGCACCGGGCGGCGATCGTGCGCCCGTTTCGCGAGCATCGGCATCGCGAGCGCGCCGGCCGCCTGGAACAGCGCCATCCACGCGAGCAGGTTGCCGCTCGCCTGCGGGCTCATGCCGACGTTGCGATAGAACGCGGGCAGCCACGCGACCAGGCTTGCGTAACCGCTGTTGCTGAGGCCGAAGAACAGCGCGAGCTGCCATGCGCGCGGAATCCGCGCGAACGCGGCGACGGGCGCCGATACCGCTGCCGCATGCGCGGTGTCGTGCGGCGCCTTCGCGCGCCACAGCGCGAGCGTGACGAGGGCGGGCACGGCCCACACGGCGAGCGACAGATGCCAGCCGCCGTGCGCGGCGAGCCAAGGGCTCGCGACCGCGCCGAATGCGCCGCCGCCGACCAGCGCGGCCGAATAGAGGCCCATCGCGAGCGGCAGCCGGTCGACGAACCAGCGTTTCGCGAGGCCCGGCGCGAGCGACTGGACCACCGCGACGCCCGCGCCGGCGGCGATCGCCGTGACGATCAGCCCGGTGCTGCTGCCCGTCCACAGGCGGGCGGTGCAACCGGCGGCGATCAGCGCCAGCGCGCCGGTCAGCGCGCGCTGTTCGCCGATGCGGCGCGCCAGCCCGACGCCGATGCCGGCCACGACGCCCATCAGCACGAACGGCAGCGTGGTCAGCAGCGCGGCCGCGCGAAAGCCGAGGCCCGTGTCGGCGCGCACGAGGTCGAGCACGGGGCCGAACGCGGTCAGGAACGGACGCAGGTTGAGGCCGGCCAGCACCAGCAGCGCGAGCGCGCCATAGGACGCGGAAGCTGCGTGCGGGCGGGGAACGGCTTGGGCGGTGCCAGGGTCGGTCAACGGAATGCTCCAGGGTGGGCCGCAGGCCCTGTGATGCGATGCCGAAAGGGTAAAGGCGCGCCCCGCCAGGGGAAAATTAAATATTCGACTGGGTATCAGTGCGGAATGCGATGGATTGGCGCGGTGTTACGGGGCCGGATGGAAGCGGCCCGCGGGGCGTGCGGTTTCGCGCGGCGCTATGCGGCAGGGGCCTGCTTCCGCGCCGCGACGAGCGTCTGGATCCGCGCACGATCGGCCGCCGACGCGGGCGTGAAGATCACGAGGCTCAGGTCCGGGCGGCCGGTCACCGAGAATGCGGAGTATTCGAGCGCGATCCGGCCGGCCTGCGGATGACGGATTTCCTTCGTGCCTTCGTCGTGCGAACGGATGTCGTGGTCGCGCCACATCGCGTCGAATTCGGCGCTCGTCGCGCGCATCTCGTCGACGAACGCCTGCACGGTCCGCGTCGCGCCGCCGCGTGCGATGTCGGCGCGAAACGCGCCCACCGCGAACCGCGCGACGCGCTCCCAGTTCGGCTGCGCGTCGCGCACGCCGGCGTCGACGAAGATCAGCCGCAGGATGTTGCGCGCGGGCGGCGGCAGCGTCGCGTAGTCGGTCAGCGTCGCGGCTGCCGCGTCGTTCCATGCGACGACGTCCCACGTCGCGGTACGCATGATCGCGGGGCTCGCGTCGAGCGAATCGAGCACGTGCTGCAGGCGCGGCGTCACGCTGCTGCTCGCGTGATAGCGCACCTCGGGCGGATGGCCGAGGCCGATCAGGAACAGATGCTCGCGCTCCGCGTCGTTGAGCAGCAGCGCGCGGGCGAGCCGGTCGAGCACGTCGGCGGACGGCGCGCCGCCGCGCCCCTGTTCGAGCCACGTGTACCACGCGGCGCTCACGTGCGCGCGCTGCGCGACTTCCTCGCGCCGCAGGCCCGGCGTGCGGCGGCGCGCGGCCGGCAGCCCGAGCGCCGCCGGGTCGAGTTTCTCGCGGCGGTCCCGAAGGTACGCGCCGAGCAGGTTGTCGGGTGCGTCTGCCATAGCCTGTTGGTTCGTTTACCGGTAAACCGTCACGTCTTCACTGCGCGCGGCGGTCGACAGATAGTAATCCCTCCATTTCATCCGGAGGTGCTGAACATGCGTGTCTTTGTTACGGGAGCATCGGGGTTCGTCGGTTCCGCGGTCGTCGCCGAGTTGCTGGCGGCCGGGCATTCGGTGCTCGGCCTCGCGCGTTCCGACGCGGCCGCCGCGTCGGTCGCGGCCGCGGGCGCCGAAGTCCAGCGCGGATCGCTGGAAGATCACGACAGCCTGACGCGCGGTGCGCAAGCCGCCGACGCGGTCATCCACACGGGATTCAATCACGACTTCTCGCGCTTCGCGGAAAACTGCGAACTCGACCGCCGCGCGATCGAAACGATCGGCGACGTGCTCGCGGGCTCGGCGCGTCCGTTGATCGTGACGTCGGGTCTCGCGCTCGTCGCGCCCGGCCGCGCGGCGACCGAGGACGATCCGCACGTGCCGGTGTCGGCGGTCTATCCGCGGGCGTCGGAGGCGACGGCGGTCGCGCTGCACGCGCGCGGCGTGCATGCGTCGGTCGTGCGGCTGCCGCCGTCCGTGCATGGCGACGGCGATCACGGCTTCGTGCCGCGCCTGATTGCTTTCGCGCGGGAAAAGGGCGCATCGGTCTACGTCGGCGACGGCGGCAACCGCTGGCCGGCCGTGCATCGGCTCGATGCGGCGCGCGTGTACCGGCTCGCGGTCGAACGCGGTGCGGCCGGTGCGCGCTATCACGCGGTCGACGATACGGGGGTGCCGTTCCGCGAGATCGCGGCAGTGATCGGCCGCAGGCTCGACGTCCCGGTGGTCGCGAAATCGGCGGAGCAGGCCGGCGAACACTTCGGCTGGTTCGCGATGTTCGCGGGGATGGATGCGCCCGCAACGAGCGAGCGCACGCGTGCGTGGCTCGACTGGGCACCGCGGCAGCCGGGCCTGGTCGCCGACATCGACCGGCCGCGGTATTTCGAAGGCTGACGGGGCGCGCGCGAGCCGCCTGTCGCTGTCGTCACCCGACCGGATGCAGATCCTGCAGCAACGTCGGCACGAGCTCCGACACGGTCGGGTGGATGTGCATCGCGCGGCTGATCGTCGTATACGGCGCGCCCGCGGCCGTCACGTCGAGCATCCCGTGGATGACTTCGTCGCCCGTCACGCCGAGGATCGCCGCGCCGAGAATCGCGTGACTGTCCGCGTCGACGATCACCTTCATGAAGCCCTGGCTCTCGCCTTTTTCGACGGCACGGCCCACGCGCGTCATCGGGCGCGTGCCGGCCAGCAGCCGACGGCCGGTCTGCCTCGCTTCCGCAAGTGTC
Organism: Burkholderia sp. WTPI3; assembly: GCF_021483755.1. Taxonomy (NCBI): domain Bacteria; kingdom Pseudomonadati; phylum Pseudomonadota; class Betaproteobacteria; order Burkholderiales; family Burkholderiaceae; genus Burkholderia; species Burkholderia sp. WTPI3. The sequence continues at coordinate 20,022 of NZ_JAGIXF010000042.1, forward strand.
ATGCCGATGCGGGCGAGCGGCGGATCGATGTACATCGCGTACGCGGCGATGCGATCGGATACCTTGCGCGGATCGCCGTCGAGCAGGTTGGCCGCGACGATCTCGTAGTCGTTGTACGCGGTGTGCGTGAACGCGCCGCGCCCGTTGCAGTCGCCGAGCGCCCAGATGCCGGGCACGCTGGTGCGCAATTGTTCGTCGACTGTGATGTAGCCGCGCGCATCGGTCGCGACACCGGCCCGCTCGAGCCCGAGATCGTCGGTGTTCGGCACGCGGCCGACCGCGAGCAGCAGATGCGAGCCCGCGACTTCGCGGCCGCCGCCCGTGCAGTCGAGACCGACCACGATGCCGTCGCCGTCACGCCGCGCGTTCAGGCAGTTCGCGTCGAGCTGCACGTCGATGCCTTCGTTCGCGAGAATCTCGCGCACCGCTTGCGATACGTCCTCGTCCTCGCGATGGATCAGCCGCGCGCCCTTCTCGACGATCGTGACCTGCGAGCCGAAGCGGCGATACATCTGGCCGAATTCGAGCCCGACGTAGCTGCCGCCGATGATCACGAGATGCTCGGGCAGGAAGTCGACGTCCATCATCGTCGAGTTGGTCAGGTACGGCACCGAGTCGAGCCCCGGCATCTGCGGAATCTGCGCGCGCCCGCCGACGTTGACGAAGATGCGGTTCGCCTCGAGCAGCGCGTCGCCCACGCGCACCGCGTCGGCGCGCTCGAAGCGGGCATGGCCCTGAAATACGGTCGTGTTGTCGAGCCCGCGTACCCATTGCTCGACGCCGTGGTTCGAGCGGCCGGAAATCCGGTCCTTGCGCGCCTTCACGGCTTTCATGTCGACGCTCACGGGGCCGGCCGACACGCCGTATTCTTCGGCGCGCCGGGCGAGCTGCGCGGCGTAAGCGCTCGCGATCAGCGTCTTGGTCGGGATGCAGCCGGTGTTGACGCAGGTGCCGCCGAAGCGGCCGCGCTCGACGATCGCGACTTTCATGCCGGCGCCGGCGAGCCGCGCGGCGAGCGGCGGCCCGGCCTGCCCGGTGCCGATGACGATCGCGTCGAAGTGTTGCGTCATGACGTCCTCCTGCGCGGGTTCAACGTGGGAAGGGGGCGTGCGCAAGCCGCATGCCGCGCCGGCGCGCCCGAACGGCGACGAGCGCCTATGGTAGACCCGTTGGCGTGCGCTCGCGAGTGCGGCGCGGCGGGGACGTATCGCGTTGAAGGAAGGCGCCGGCGCCGGCATTACAACGCGCCGCGCGCAGTCTTCATTCCTTGCGTTGCCACTGGCTGAACGACACCGGCCGGTGCGCATCGGCGCGCACCGAGCTGACGAAATCGGGCTTGTCGGGCTCGAGCGGGAACGATTCGGTGTAGATCTGGCTGGCGAACACCCAACCATGCGTGCGCGGGTCGTAGCGGAACGTCACGTAGTCGCTCCAGTGCTGCCCGCACGCGACGTCGTTCTGCACCGTGAAATAGCGCCCCTTCACCGCGATCCCGCCGTCGGCGGCGTCTTCCGGATCGAACGGGTCGCACTGCAGCGCGTCGTTCGCGTGGAGCACGACGCTGTCGTTGCGCGCGGTGAGCCGGTACGTGTGGTCGGCCTGTTCCTCGTAGATGAGCAACGGGCGCGGCGACGGCCGCTCGCGCGTATCCACCGCGCGATGCACGACGACGAGCAGGCTGTGCCGCCCGTCGGCGAGCGCCGGCCCCGTCTGCGCGACGAACGGCAGGTAGCCGGCCGGCAGTTGCGCGGCGACCGACGGCGGCAGTGGCGGGGCCGCGTGTGCATGGCAGCACCACGCGGCGAAAAACGGAACGAGAGCCCGGCGAACCGCCGCGGCCGGCGCGCGCACCGCACCCATCACAGAGCCTTGCCGAGAAATTCGGTGCCCGGCACCGGATTGAACGCGACGGGCGGCGCGGGCGTGAAGCCGAGCGATGCATACAGTTGCCTTGCAGCGACGAACTCGGGCAGCACGTCGAGACACATCCGCGCATAGCCGGCCGCCTTCGCATCGTGCAGCAGCCGTTCGACGAGCTGGCGGCCGACGTTCAGTCCGCGCGCTTCGGGACGCACGTACACGCGCTTCATCTCGCACGTTGCCGCGTCGATTTCGCGAAACGCCGCGCAACCGACCGCGCGCTCGCCGTGCCACGCGAGCAGCAGTTGCCCGCGCGGCGTCGCGTATTTGCCCGGCAGCGCGGCGAGCTCGGGCTCGTAGTCCTGGAACGCGAGGCTGACGGCGGGGCTTGCGATGTACTCGCGGAAGATCGCTTCGACGGCGGCGGCATCGTCCGGATAGCGGGCGGCGCGGATCTCGATCATGGCGGCGGTGCGGGAGGGCGGGAACGGCAGCCAGCATAACAGCGCGCGGACGCTTTCGGTGGTCCGCGAAGCGTGCCAGAATCATCGGCCTCACCGTCGGGAAACGACGCGCAGGCGCCGGCGCATCGGCGTCACTGTTCCAGGAGACTTCGATGACTGCATCGGCTGCCGTACTCGCCATTCTGGCCGCGCTGTGGCTTGGCGCGATGATTCCGGGCCCGAGCTTCGTGCTGGTGGCCCGCAACTCGATCGGGCTGTCGCGCCGCGACGGGCTTGCCACCGCGCTCGGCATGGGCGTCGGCGGGATCGCGTTTGGCGGCGTCGCGCTGGCCGGGCTCTACACGCTGCTGCAGGCGGTCGAATGGCTGTACGTGGGGCTCAAGCTGGCGGGCGGCGCGTATCTGATCTACATGGCGTCGAAGATCTGGCGCGGCGCCGACCGGCCGATCGCGATGGACGATCCGCAGGCCGGCGTCGCCGGCAGCGCGCGCAAGTCGTTCTGGACGGGCCTCACGACCCAGCTGAGCAACCCGAAGACGGCCATCTGGTACGGCAGCATCTTCGCCGCGCTCCTGCCGCAGCATCCGCCGCTGTGGTGCTACCTGGCGCTGCCGCCGCTCGTGTTCGGCGTCGAATTCGGCTGGTACACGATCGTCGCGCTGTGCTTCTCCACGCGCCGTCCGCGCGAGCTCTACCTGCGCGCGAAGAAGTGGGTCGACCGCGTCGCGGCCGGCGCGATCACGTTGCTCGGGTTGCGGCTGATCCTGAACGCGCCGAAGGCGGGCATCTGACGGACGGCGACGGCGGTATCGCCGGGCGGATGCCCGGTTTGTTTCATGGCCGATGACGTGCCCGGCAAGCCCCCCGCCGCGGCGGCCTGCCTCGGGCACGCATCTCCCCGGCGGGTGCCGCGCGGGCGTCGCACGCGGGTGACCGAATCCTGATTCAGCGAACGTCGCCGGCCATGCCGACCGTGGGCCGCGGCGATAGCGGAGCAGTTTCGGCAGGCGGCCATCGGCGTCGCCTGCATCGCACCGGCACACTCCACACCCCCACCGTCGACCCGCGAGCCTTGTGCGGCGGGCATTCGCGCCCGTTGCGCGGTATGCCGAATCCGGCCGCTTCCCCGATTCTGGCGGTCGACCTCCCGACGACGTGTAAACTGCTGCCTTTTTTGACGGTTTGCAGCATGGTGCAAGCTCCCCCGCGCCCGGCGCTGAGCGGTCCGACGCTCGTCCGGCTGCTCGCGCGCCTGACCGATGCCGACGTCGCGGAATCACGGCAGACGCTGTCGGACCGCCTGAGCCAGTGGCTTGGCTGGACCGACGCGATCACGTTGTCGTCCGCGCTCAGTGCGAGCCCGCCCGGCGTCGCGGCCGGCGTGCGTGGTTACGACGCCGAGCGCGACTACGCGCGCGTGCGCCACGAACTCGCGCAGGCGATCACGACCGCCAATCGCCCGCGCACGCGGCGGCGCCCCGGCGAGATGCCGCCGCCACCTGCCGACACGGCCGATTTCGCGGACTTCCGTCAACGCTGTCTGTCCCTGCAACAGGAGATGGAGACCGCGATCGGCCAGTTGCGCGGCCGCCTGCGGGTCGCGCTCGCCGCGCGCTCGTCCGGAATGGCGCGGCTCGCGGCGCTCGACGCGATCATGGAACGCGTGCTCGGCGCCCGCGAGCGCAGCTTGCTGTCCGCCGTGGCCGCGCTGCTCGGCACGCGTTTCGAGCGGCTGCGCGACGCGGAGCGGCAGGCGCTCGCCGCTGCGCAGGCAGCGGCCGATGGCGATGGTGCGGCCGCGGCCGATGTGCCGTCCGCCGCGGCGATCGTGCCCGGCACGTGGCTCGACACGTTCCGCGACGAGATGCAAGGCATCCTGCTCGCCGAACTCGAAGTCCGGTTTCAAACGGTAGACGGGCTGCTCGCGGCCCTTCGTACCTGCTAATCAATACGCTATGTCCAGAATTCGTCTCGATCTCGTTGTCTTCATCGCCGGCTTGCTCGCAGTGTGCTGGATCGGCGCCGGCTATGCCGCGTCGAACCCGCTCGCGGCGGCCGTCACGCTGCTGATCGGCGCGTGCTACGTCGCCGGTGCGTGGGAGCTGCAACGCTACCGCCAGGCGACCGCCACGCTGTCGCACGCGGTGGCCGGCCTGACCGAGCCGCCCGCCAGGCTCGACACGTGGCTCGATACGCTGCACCCGGGCCTGCGCGGCGCCGTGCGTGCACGTGTCGAGGGCGCGCGCGTCGCGCTGCCCGGCCCGGCGCTCACGCCGTATCTCGTCGGCCTGCTCGTGCTGCTCGGCATGCTCGGCACGCTGCTCGGGATGGTCGTCACGCTGAAGGGCACGGGCGCCGCGCTCGAAAGCGCGACCGATCTCGACGCGATCCGCGCATCGCTGATCGCGCCGGTGAAGGGGCTCGGGTTTGCGTTCGGCACGTCGATCGCCGGCGTGGCGACATCCGCGATGCTCGGCCTGTTGTCCGCGCTCGTGCGCCGCGAGCGGATCGACGCGGGCCAGCAGCTCGACGCGAAGATCGCGACGACGCTGCGCGTGCATTCGTCCGCGCACCAGCGCGACGAATCGTTCCGGCTGCTGCAGCGCCAGGCCGACGTGATGCCGGCGCTGGTCGACCGGCTGCAGACGATGATGGCGACGCTCGAGGCGCGCAGCGTCGCGCTGCACGACCGCCAGATCGAAAGCCAGCAGGCGTTCTTCGAGCGCACCGAGCGTGCGTATGCGGGCCTCGCGTCGAACGTCGGCGACGCATTGAAGGAGAGCGCGGCCGAAAGCGCGCGCGTGGCCGGGGCCGCGTTGCAGCCGGTCGTCGCGGCGACGATGACCGGGCTCGCGCAGGAGATGGCCGCGCTGCGCGACACCGTGACGGGCGCCGTGCAGCGCCAGCTCGACGGGCTGACCGACGGCTTCGAGAAGACCACCGGCGACGTGACGGCCGTCTGGAACCGCGCGATCGACGCGCAGCGCCGGGCCGGCGACGCCGTCGCGCAGCAGTTGCAGACGACGCTCGGCCAGTTCACCGACACTTTTGCACAGCGCTCGACGGACCTGCTCGACGGCGTCGCGACGCGCCTCGAATCGACCGAAACCCGCTTGTCCGATGCGTGGCGCGACGCGCTTGCACGTCAGGAGCAGGTCGGCGAGACGCTGGCCGGCCAGCATGCACGCGCGCTGGGCGAAGCCGCCGCGACGTTCGAGCGGCACTCGGGCGCGACGCTTGCGTCGATGCGCGAGTCGCATGCGGACCTGCAGACGCAACTGGCCGCACGCGACGAAGCGCGTCTGTCCGCGTGGAACGCTTCGCTTGCCGCGATGGCCGCGAAGCTCGGCGATGAGTGGCAGCGCGCCGGCGCGCATAGCGCAAGCCGTCAGCAGGAAATCTGCGACGCCCTCGCACAGACCACCCGCGAGCTGACCGCACAGGCGGCGACGTTCGAGCAACGCTCGAACGATTTGCTGTCGACGATCCGCGATTCGCATACGGGCCTGCAAACGCAACTCGCGGCGCGCGACGAAGAACGTCTGTCGACGTGGAACGCCTCGCTCGCGGAAATGGCGACAAAGCTTGGCGACGAATGGCAACGCGCAGGCGTGCATAGCGCAGGCCGTCAGCAGGAAATCTGCGACGCCCTCGCACAGACCACCCGCGAGCTGACCGCACAGGCCGCGACGTTCGAACAACGCTCGAACGACCTGCTGTCGACGATTCGCGATTCGCACACGGGCCTGCAAGCGCAACTGGCCGCACGCGACGAAGAACGTCTGTCGACGTGGAACGCCTCGCTCGCGGAAATGGCGACGAAGCTTGGCGACGAATGGCAACGCGCAGGCGTGCATAGCGCAGGCCGTCAGCAGGAAATCTGCGACGCCCTCGCGCAGACCACCCGCGAGCTGACCGCACAGGCGGCGACCTTCGAGCAACGCTCGAACGATTTGCTGTCGACGATCCGCGATTCGCACACGGGCCTGCAAGCGCAACTGGCCGCACGCGACGAAGAACGTCTGTCGACGTGGAACGCCTCGCTCGCGGAAATGGCGACGAAGCTTGGCGACGAATGGCAACGCGCAGGCGTGCATAGCGCAGGCCGTCAGCAGGAAATCTGCGACGCCCTCGCGCAGACCACCCGCGAGCTGACCGCACAGGCGGCGACCTTCGAGCAACGCTCGAACGATTTGCTGTCGACGATCCGCGATTCGCACACGGGTCTGCAAGCGCAACTGGCCGCACGCGACGAAGCGCGTCTGTCCGCCTGGAACGCCTCGCTCGCCGCGATGGCTGCCGCGCTGCGCGACGAATGGGCGCGGACGAGCGCGCAGGCCGAAACGCGCCAGCAGGACATCTGCGACACGCTGACCCGCACCGCGAACGACATCACCGCGCAGGCGCAGGTGCATGCGAGCGATACGATCAACGAAATCTCGCGCCTCGTGCAGGCTGCGTCGGAAGCACCGAAGGCCGCGGCCGACGTCGTCGCCGAGCTGCGCCAGCGCCTGTCCGACAGCATGGTGCGCGACACCGAGATGCTCGAGGAGCGCGGCCGCCTGCTCGCGACGCTCGAAACGCTGCTCGGCGCGGTCAACCACGCGTCGACCGAGCAACGCACCGCGATCGACGCACTCGTCAGCACGTCGGCCGATTTGCTCGATCGCGTCGGCGCGCGCTTCAACGACACCGTCGATGCCGAAACGCGCAAGCTCGATTCGGTCGCCGCGCAGGTGACGGCGGGCGCCGTCGAGGTCGCGAGCCTAGGCGATGCGTTCGGCGCGGCCGTGCAGGTATTCGGCGAGTCGAACGACAAGCTGCTGACCCATCTGCAGCGCATCGAGGCCGCGCTCGAGAAATCGCTCGCGCGCAGCGACGAGCAGCTCGAGTACTACGTCGCGCAGGCGCGCGAGGTGATCGACCTGAGCATGATGTCGCAGAAGCAGATCGTCGAAGACCTGCAGCATCTCGCCGGGCGGCGGGCATCGGTCGGAGCGTAACGCATGCACGACGAAATCGACGACGGCGCGCCTTCCGCGCCGGTGTGGCCCGCGTTCGCCGACCTGATGTCGGTGCTGCTCGGTGCGTTCGTGCTGATCCTCGTCGGCGTGATCGGCATGCAGCTGCAGCTCACGTCGAAGCTCGAGGAGGCCGTGCGTGCGCGTCAGCAGGAGGCGCAGCAGCGCAAGTCGCTCGAACAGGCGCTCGCCGGGCCGCTTGCGGCCGGCCGCGTGACGCTCGTGAACGGCCGCATCGGCATCAGCGGCAACGTGCTGTTCGCGCTGAATTCCGATCAGTTGCAGCCCGCGGGCAGCGATCTGCTGAAGACGCTGGCCGGCCCGCTGGCCGCGTACCTGAAGACGCGCGACGAGATCCTGATGATCAGCGGCTTCGCCGACGATCAGCAAGTGCGCGCCGGCAACCGCCAGTTCGCGGACAACTGGGAACTGTCGGCCAAGCGTGCGCTGACCGTCACGCGCGCGCTGATCGATGCGGGCGTGCCTGCATCGTCGGTGTTCGCGGCCGCGTTCGGTTCCGAACAGCCGGTCAGCTCGAACGCGGACGATGAAGGCCGCGCGAAGAACCGCCGCGTGGAAATCGCGCCGGTGCCGCGCAAGACCGCGTCGAACGGAGGGCGTGCGAAGTGACGGGCGACGCGACGCAGGTACGCGCAATGCTCGACGCCTGGCGCGAGCAGGGCGCCGATCGGCTCGACCCGGTGCGCTTCCATCGGCTCGACGCGCTCGAAAGGCGCGTGGCCGCGCTGGAAGGCGATGCGCGCGCGTTGCTCGATGCGCGTCTCGCGACGCTGCTGGACGGTTTTGCGGAGATCGTCGCGCGGGCCGACGACGCGGCGACTGCGTGCGAGAGTGTGCAAGCAACCGCGCAGATGCCCCCGCGCGGCGCGCTCGGCGGCCTCGTCGAGCGTCTCGCGCGCGATGCGCAGGCCGACCGGCGCGGACTCGATCCCGAACTGATCGACTACTTCCGCACGATATGGTCGAAGGTGCGCACCGAGCAGCAGTATCGCCAGTCGCTCGACCAGGTGCCGCGCAACGCGGGGCCGCTCAATTCGAACAGCCTCGTGCACCGGTCGCTCGCGACGATGCGCGAGCTGTCGCCGGAATACCTGCAGCAATTCCTGTCGTATATCGATGCGCTCGCGTGGCTCGAGGATCTGGCCGGCGGCGGCGCGCAACCCGAGAAGGAAGCGCCGCGCGCGAAGGCCGCGAAACCGGCGAAATCGCCGAAGCCGGCGCGCAAGACCACGCGCCCCAGGGCGCGATAACGCGCGTCGTCAGTTGCGTGGCGGCTGCATGTCGATCGCCGCGCGCAGCGCGTGCAACGCATCGGCTAGCGCCGATGCGAACGGCGGATGCGCGGCGATACCGGCCGCATCGAGCTGGCTGCCGAGGATCGGCAGCGCGATCGACGCAGGTTCGACGATGCGCGCCGACATCACCGACAGCGTCTCGCGCAGCGCCGCGTCCGCATGCGTTGCGCGCGGCGACGCATTCAATACCGCGACCGGCTTGTACACGACGGCTTCGCATCCGACGACCCAGTCCAGCGCATTCTTCATCACCCCCGTCACGCCGTGCGCGTATTCCGGGCTCGAGATCAGCACGCCGTCGGCGGCGTTCAGGCGCTCGATCAGGTCGCGGACCGCGGCCGGCGACGGAAATTCGGCATCGGGATTGAACAGCGGAAATTCGCCGAGGCGATCGAAGCGCGTGATGTGCATGCCGCGCGGTGCGACGCGCGCGGCCGCGTCGAGCAGCGCGGCGTTGTACGACTGCGCACGAAGGCTGCCGCACAACGCGACGATGTCGATGCGGCGCTCGGAATCGGTTCGGGGTTCGGTGGACATCGGAGAGCGTATCGGTTGGCGGAATGCGCGGCGGCGTCGCGCGGACCGGACGGATTATCGCATCGGTGCGCGCGCGGCGTGAGGCGCGGGGCGGGCTCGGGGCACGCGCTGTTCTACCGCGTCCGGAGCCCGAGCGTCGGCGGCACGGGTACGCTCGCGGTCCCTGCGTCGGCGTGGGCGTCGCAATCGCCGTGTCGAAGCGGCGCGACGGAGGGCGACGACGCGATGCCCAGCGTGTGTGTCGACCGTCCGGCCATTCGGTCATCCGGCCGCCCGTCGTCGCCTCACGCCGCCTGCCGCCCCCCGAACGCCTGCCTGATCCGCGCAAACAGCCCGTGCTGCGCGATCCATTCCGCATATGCGCGATAGTCCGGATCGCGCATCAGATGGCGTTCTTCCGTCTTCGCCCGCGTGTAGTAGATCAGGTTGATCGCGACGAGCCCCGCGCAGTGCATGAGCGCGACCTGCCAGCCGAGCGGCTCGACGAACGGCACCGATACCATCCAGTACGAAAGGTTCTTCGTGATGTACGCCGGATGCTTCGTGAAGCGGTACGGGCCCGACGTGATGATCCCGCGGTTCGTGAGGTTCGAGAAACGCAGCCCGAACGAGATCGTCGACAGCGCGTAGGTCATCAGCAGCAGGATGATCACCGCGCCCCAGATCACGCGCAGCGTCGGCGCGGACAGCAGCCAGTTGTCCCAGAACAGCGTGCCTTCGTAGCGGATGTAGTTGTTCGAGATCAGCGACCAGAACGGCTGATAGCACATCAGCGCGGCGACCCAACCGAGCGTGGTCGGCTCGACGGTGCGCACGTGGCTGTCGAGGATGCGGAACGTGCACAGGTAGCCGACGGTGCCGAACATCAGGTCCATCGTGAACGACAGGTCGTACAGGAACACGAAGGTCGCGAGCGTCATCGGCGCGTTCACCGCGTGCGCGAGCGAGGCGCTCAGGTGATCGGCGTCCTTCGACAGGTAGACGATCATCAGCGGCAGGAAGAACCCCTTCACGCCCCAGCCGGCGAGCATTTCGCGCACCGGCTGCCAGCTCGCGGGCTTCTCGCGGCGGAACAGGAAGCGGCCCCACAGCAGGTACGCGTCGTCGGTTTCGCGCTGGTGGCGATCCATCCACGCGAAATAGAACGGCGCGGCGACGATCACGTACGGCGCGAGCGAGCGCAGCAGCGACCAGAACGGCAGGTAGAACACGCCGTGATACTCGGGCAGCAGCCAGTAGATCGCGCCGATGCCGGCGTAGATCGACGCGAGCGCGCCGAGCCGCGTCGCGACGCGGGCCAGCGCGAGCGGGCGCACGGCCTGCCGCGACAGCCCGGCGCTCGGGCGCAGGTAGACGCGCGAGATGAAGATTTCGTGCAGCGCGATCGTGCCGATGATCGCGAGGCTCGCGATCACCGCGCGCGTGGCCGCGTCGAGCGTCGGGTGGTCGCGCGTGACCCACAGCGCGAAGAGCCCGGCCGTGATGCCGAGAAGGCCCGCGCGAAATGGCGTGGCGGAACGGGGCGGGCGGTCCTGGACCGCAGCGATGCCGTCGAGCGTGGAATTCATGATCGGATCCTCGTCGGGATATTGGCCGGCGTCCCCCGCTTCGGCGGGGTGACGCCGGCCGCTGGCCGGGCATTGGATTGGTATGCGCCCGGCCATTGGCCTGTGGTTCTGATACGTGAAGCGTTACTTCTTGGTGGTGCCGCCGAGCAGGCCGCCGAGCAGGTTCGTCACCGGCGACAGCAGGTTGGCCGCGCCGCCCGCAGCGCCGCCGTTCGAGCTGCCGGAGAGGCCGCCCGTGACGGTGCCGCTGCCGGCCGGCGTCGTCACCGTGCCGGTCGCGCCGCCGGGGCTGGCCGTCACGATGGCGCCCGCACCGCCGGCCGGCGTCGTGAGCGCACCGGTCAGCGTGCCGATCGGGCCGTTCGTCAGCGCGCCGCCGAGGCTGCCGGTCAGGCTGCCGCCCGGCGTCGTGACCGTGCCGGTGAGGCTTGCGCCGAGCGGCGTCAGCGCGTTGACGAGGTTGGTGACCGGCGCAAGCAGGCCGCCAACGCCCGAACCGCTGGTGCCGCTGCTTCCGCCCGTGCCGCTCGAACCGAGGCCGCCGAGCGCACCCGTCACCGAGCCGAGCAGGCCCGTAATCGGTGCGAGCGGGCCGCCGCTGGTGCCGCTCGTGCCGCCGGTGCCGCTCGAACCGAGGCCGCCGAGCCCGCCCGTCAGCGAACCGAGCAGGCCCGTGATTGGGGCGAGCGGGTTGGTGCCGCTGCTGGAACTGCCGCTGGTCAGCAGGCCGCCCGCCGACGTCACCGTGTTGCCGAGCTGGCCCACGTTGTTGCCAAGGCCGTCGCCTACCGGGTTGCCCGTGGCGCCGCCGATCTTCGAGCCGGCGAGGCCGAGGCCGCCGCCGAGCGCGCCCAGCAGGCCGCTGAGCGGGCCGCCGAGCATGGTCGCGTCGCCGAGCGTCTGCGTGACGCCAGGCGTCGTGACGCCGCCGGTCAGCGTGTTGGTGATCGGGTTGATCACCTTGCCGACCTGTGTCTCGAGTTGCTGGACCGGCGTGCTGTTCAGCGCGGTGTTCAGGCCCGATGCGGTCGAGTTGACCGCACCGCCGACCGTGTTGACGAGATCGCCGACGAGCGTCGTCACGGGCGAGAGCGGCGACAACGGGCCCGAGCCGAGGCTCTTCACTGCGTCGCCGAGGTTGTTGACGGCGCCGCCGGCGCCGGTCAGCAGGCCGGTGGTCGACGTCAGCGTCGGGCCGAGCGGGTTCGCCGACACGCCGATCGAGCCGAGGCCGGCCGCGACGCCGTTGCCGAGCGACTGCACGCCGTTGCCGAGGCTCGCGACCGCGTTGCCGACGCTGGTGGCCGTCGTCGGGTTCGTGCCGGGGATCTGCACGCCGCCGATTTGCGAGCCGCCGTTGACGACGGTCGTGCCCAGCGACGTGACGAGGTTGCCGGTTTTCTGGAGGACGTTGCCGAGCGGGGTGACGCCGGAGCCTGAAGTACCCGACGTGCCGGAAGTGCCGGAAGTGCCCGAGGTGCCGGAAGTACCCGAGGTGCCGGAAGTACCCGAGGTGCCGGAAGTGCCGGAAGTGCCGGAAGTGCCCGAGGTGCCGGAAGTGCCCGAGGTGCCGGAAGTGCCCGAGGTGCCGGAAGTGCCCGAGGTGCCGGAAGTGCCCGAGGTACCGGAAGTACCCGAGGTACCGGAAGTGCCCGAGGTACCGGAAGTACCCGAGGTGCCGGAAGTACCCGAGGTGCCGGAAGTGCCCGAGGTGCCGGAAGTGCCCGAGGTACCGGAAGTGCCCGAGGTGCCCGAGGTGCCCGAGGTGCCGGAAGTGCCCGAGGTGCCGGAAGTACCCGACGTCCCTGAACTACCCCCCGTTCCCGACGTGCTCGGCTTGATCGTCGGCGGCGTCGTCGGCCCGTCGACGGAGCCGCAGCCGTACAGCGTGAGCAATGACAAGACAGCCAGCGATACCGTCGTCTTCTTTATTAAGTGTTGGTGCATGTTGGCCTCGACATTGGAAGTGTGCCAAGCCAGAACTGCAAATTCCGCGCCATGACAGCTTTCATGGAACGCTCGGGTGCTTTGTTGCGGAAATCGGGAATTTAGGCGCGATTTAAACGGCGATTTGAAGATTTCACGAGACGCGCAGGCACGTTCCGCCGGTGCGGTCGCAGCGGTGTTCCCGATGGGCGCCGTAACGCGCGCCAGGATGTTACGTAGCGTTCGACTCGCGCCCGGCCGGGTCGCGACGAACCGGGCACCGCGCCTTTGACGAAACGCCCGCGTCCCGCGAACATGATCCGAACCCGCCCGGCCGCGTGCGACGCGCGAGCGGCCACGACATCGAACAGGACACGGACATGAGCGAACAGGACAGGGAGCAGGGCAAGGCGCGGCGCATCGACGTGATGGGGGAAGCGTTCGTCGAGCGTGCAATGCGCGATCTCGACGGCTTTTCGCGTCCGCTGCAGAACTGGCTGAACGAACATGCATGGGGCAGCACGTGGCAGCGCGGCGGGATCGACCTGAAGACGCGCAGCCTCTGCACCTGTGCGATGCTGGCTGCGCTGGGCCGCGGCACGGAACTGAAGGGGCACGTGCGCGGCGCGCTCAACAACGGCGCGAGCCTCGTCGAGATCCGCGAGGTGCTGCTGCACAGTGCGCTGTACGCGGGCGCGCCGGCCGCGGTCGAGGCGTTCCGCCGCGCGCGCGAGGTGATCGCGGAACTCGGGCTGTCGTTGCCCGACGACGAAGCCTGATCGAAGCGCACCGTCGATCGCGGCGGCCGCTGCCGACGACGTGCCGAGTGCCGCCGGACGCTCGATACAACCGCTTGCCTGTCGCGAAGAGGAAGGAACGAGGCCACACACGCGCCCCGTCACACCGCTGCAGCGCCCCGGCGCGCGTTGCCGGTCAATGCCCGACGTGCGCGCCCTGCGCGGCCGCATCGACCGGCTCGGCGGCGACTTCGAGCAGCCAGTCCGCCGTCGCTTCCGGGATCGTGACGGGCAGCATGTGCCCGCCTTCGACGACCTTCAGCCGCACGCGCGCCGACTTCTTCGCGAGCGCCTCGCCATGGTCGCGCCAGTTCAGGATCGGATCGGCGCGGCCGTACAGCACGTCGACCGGCAACGACAGTTCCGCGTAGCGGCGCGTCATCGCGGGCAGGTCGACGGGCGCCGACAGCAGGTCCGTCGCCGTCGCGTAGAACACGCGCGGGCGCAGCCCGAGCAGCCCGCCGCCCTTGACCGGGAAGTCGCGCGGCACGTCCTCCGGCGCGAACACCTGCTGCACGGCCTTGCGGCCGGTCAGGATCGTCAGCGGGATCGCGAAGGTCCACGACACGAAGCGGCGCACCAGCGGCGACGGCAGCATCAGCGGCTTGAACGGCCCCGGCGGCTCGCTCTGCTCGTGCGACAGCGGCGCGATCAGCGCGAGCCGGCTCACGCGCTCGGGATGGTTGAGGCCGACGGCGAGCGCGATCGCGCCGCCGAGCGAGTGACCGACGAGCACGGGGCGGTCGAGCTTCAGCGCGTCGATGAACGCGGCGATGGTGCGGGCCTGCGCGAACACGTTCGCCTGCGAGCCGGCGCCGCGCAGCGAGCGGCCGGCGCCGGGCCGGTCGACGAGGATCACGCGATGCTGCTGCGCGAGCCGTGCGAGCGGCAGGTACGCGAAGTTGCGCAACTGACCTGCGAGCCCGTGCACGAACACGATCGGCGGGCCGCTGCCGTACTCGACGTAATGGAGGCGGTCGCCGCCGATGTCGACGAAGCGGCCTTCAGGCGGAAACGCGCGCGTCACGCGGCTCGCGACGTAACCGGAAAACAGCGCGAGCGCGGCGAGCACCGCGACGACACCGAGCAGCACGTTCTGGATCAGATGGAGCGTATGGCTCATGTCGGCCTCAACGGGTTTCGAGTACGGGTTCGGCAACCGGCGCGGCGGCCGGGCCGGCTTGCGCGCGGCGTTCGAAATGCATCGCCGAATCGGCGAGTCCGCTGAACTTCAGCGATGCGAGATCGAGCACGTAGTTCTGGTGGAATTTCCATGGCTTGCGGTGGCCCTGCTTCGGCAGGATGCCGGCTGCGCGCTGGATGTAGCCGGAGCTCAGGTTCACGGCCGGCACGTCGCCGAGATCGCCGGCGCCGAGCCGCGGCACGCACGTGTCGTAGCCGTGCGCGCGCATGTGGTTCAGCAGCCGGCACACGTAGCGCGAGATCAGCTCGGCCTTCAGCGTCCACGACGCGTTCGTGTAGCCGAACGACGACGCGAGGTTCGGCACGTCGCTGTACATCATGCCTTTATAGGACACGGTCTGCGGCAAGTCGACCGGGCGGCCGTCCACCGTGACGCGTGCGCCGCCGAGCATCTTCACCTTCAGCCCGGTAGCCGTGACGATCACGTCGGCGTCGAGCTGCTGGCCGCTTTTCAGCTTCAGGCCGGTCGGCGTAAAGCGTTCGATCTCGTCGGTGACGATCGACGCGCGGCCCGCGCGGATCGACTTGAACAGGTCGCCGTTCGGCACGAGGCACACGCGCTGGTCCCACGGCATGTAGCGCGGCGTCAGGTGCTTCGCGACGTCGAAGTCGGCGCCGAGCTGCTTGCCGGCCGCACGGATGATAAACCGTTTGGTCCGCTCGGGCTTGCGGCGCGACACGTTGTACAGGTACATCGTCAGCAATACGTTCTTCACGCGCACGAGCCGATGCGCGAGCTGCGACGGCAGCACGCGGCGCAACGCGTTCGCGATCCTGTCGCGGGCCGGCAGCGACACGATGTAGGTCGGCGAGCGCTGCAGCATCGTCACGTGTCTCGCATCGGTCGCCATCGACGGCACCAGCGTGACGGCCGTCGCGCCGCTGCCGATCACGACGACGCGCCGGTTCGCGTACGACAGGTCCTTCGGCCATTGCTGCGGATGCACGATGCGGCCTTCGAACGATTCCATGCCGGTCCAGTCGGGCAGGTAGCCGCCGTCGTAGTCGTAGTAGCCGCTGCACATGTAGAGGAAGCGGCACGTGTAGACGAGCGTGTCGCGCGAGCCGTCCTGCGTGTGCTCGACACGCACGGTCCAGCGCGCGCGATTCGAATCCCAGTCGGCCGCGACGACTTTCTGGCCGTAGCGGATCGTCTTGTCGATGCCATACGTGCGCGCGGTGTCGCGGATGTAGTCGAGGATCGTCTGGCCGTCGGAGATCGCCTTGTCGCTGTGCCACGGGCGGAAGCTGTAGCCGAGCGTGAACATGTCGGAATCCGAACGAACGCCGGGATAGCGGAACAGGTCCCAGGTGCCCCCGATCGCATCGCGCGCCTCGACGATCGCGACGCTCGCATGCGGGCAGCGCTTCTTCAGGTGATACGCGGCGCCGATGCCGGACAGGCCGGCGCCGACGATCAGCACGTCGAGGTCGCGGCTGTCGCCGCGGGCGGGCGGCGCATCGCGCCGGTCGGTCGTGGTCGAGGTCATGCAGGATCCTTGGTCGGCGTGGTCGGGAGCGCGGCCGGGGCAGGCGCGCGTTCGAGATTGCGCGCACGGGCGCGGCGCACGTGGCGCAGCATCAGCCGCTGGTAGCCGGCGCCGAGCAGGCGCGCGATCTTGTCGAGACGGCGCGCATCGGCGCCGACCAGCACGCGGCGCGCGTTACGCTCGACGCCGGCGAGGATCTGCCGTGCGGCATCGTCGGCCGTCGTCGCGTTGATCAGGCGGTTCGCCTGGCGGCGATGGGTCGTTTCGTCCTGCCCCGTGAGCGCATGGATGCTGGTGTCGACGCGGCTCGCATCGACGATGTTGGTCGCAACGCCGCCCGGATGCACGCAGGTCGCGCTCACCGGCGCGCCGTCGAGCTCGAGTTCCATGCGCAGTGCTTCGGTGAAGCCGCGCACCGCGAATTTGGTCGCGTTGTACGCGCTTTGGGTTGGCATCGCGATCAGCCCGAACAGGCTCGACGTGTTGATCACATGCCCGTCGCCCGATGCGCGCAGATGCGGCAGGAACGCCTGCGTGCCGTGCACGACGCCCCAGAAGTTGATGCCGACGATCCATTCGAGATCGGCGATGCGCGCGGTCTCGGCGCTCGCGGCCAGCGACACGCCCGCATTGTTGAAGATCAGGTTGACCTTGCCGTGTTCCGCGCGCACGCAATTGGCCCACGCGAACACCGCGTTGCGATCGGCGACGTCGAGCCGCCGCGTGCTTGTGCGCACGCCGTGCCGCGCGCAGGCGGCCGCCGTGCCGGCGAGCCCGACGTCGTTGACGTCGGCGAGTGCGACCTCGCAGCCGCGCCGCGCGAGCTCGACCGCGAGGCTGCGGCCCATGCCCGAACCGGCGCCCGTGATCGCGGCGACCTTGCCGGAAAAACCCTTCATGTGTCGTTCCTCCCGTTCCCGCTTGCGCTGCACCGGCGGCGCGTCTATTGTGGTGTTGTTTGTCACCACTTTAGTTTTCGGGTGTCCTGATGTCAAATAGCGAAATGGAGAAAGCACTCGAAACGGAAAAGCGGGGGCGGGCGTACGGCGGCGTGGCGCCCGAGGTGCGGGCCGCCGAGCGGCGCGATGCGCTGATTCGCGCGGCGACGCGCGTGTTCGGCACGGTCGGGTTCCGCAAGGCGACCGTGCGGTCGATCTG
Source organism: Burkholderia sp. WTPI3 (assembly GCF_021483755.1). NCBI lineage: Bacteria > Pseudomonadati > Pseudomonadota > Betaproteobacteria > Burkholderiales > Burkholderiaceae > Burkholderia > Burkholderia sp. WTPI3. Next base: position 37,362 of record NZ_JAGIXF010000042.1, read on the forward strand.
TCAGGAGGCGAAGCTCAACGATCGCTATTTCTACGCGGCGTTCGACAGTACCGAGGATCTGCTGCGCTGCACCTATCTGCATCACGCGCAGCAGTTGCACGACGCGGTCGCGCGCGCGGTGGCCGAGCGCGGCGGCGATCTGCGCGAGAGCGTCGACGCGGGGCTCGCCGCGTTCTTCGGTTTCCTGCGCGACCCGTGCGCGGCGCGCGTGCTGCTGCTCGAAGTGATGGGCGTCAGTGCGGATACCGACATGACCTACCAGCGGATGCTGATCGACTTCGGCAAGTTGATCATGGCGATCGGCGCGGCACGCGAGGCCGTTACGCCCGCGGAGCGCACCGAGCAGCGGCTGATCGGGCTCGCGCTCGTCGGTGCGATGACGAACGTCGGCGCGGCGTGGCTGCTCACCGGTTATCGCGATCCGGAGGCACAGATGGTCGCGAGTTGCAGGAAGGTGCTGCTGGGGACGCTGCGCGAGCAGGCGTAGCGCGCGCCACCGACCGGGTGCCCAGGCTCCGAAACGGCGGCCCTGAAACAGCCGGGCCATCTTGCGGCGCCTCGATTCGCGTATCGCTTCCGTGAATTTTCCCGGGATTTGTTTTGGTAATTATCGGGTATGGAACGATATCGGCAGGGTGCAGGATGTCACGCAATCTTCATCATTTAAATTATTCAATTATTCTGGCTTTCAGCAATTAATCGATAATCTGTAATTCGATCGAAAAACGACGGTGCAACGTCAATGAAAATCGACGTTGCTCCGTCGTTGCGCGCGAAATGTGTCGCGCCGGCGGGCGGGATCAGGAGCCCGTATAGCCGCCGCGGGTCCAGCCGTCACCGTCCCAGCACCACTCGGTCGTCGACCCTCCGCTGGTCGCGTACACACGGATGTGAACGGCGCTGCCGACCAGCCAGCACGTCGCCGAGACGTTGTCGCCCGCCTGGGCGAACGCGCCGGTGTACCAGTTCTGGCCGTCGTAGCAGCGTTCGGTGATCTTGTTGCCGTTGGCCGTGTAGACGCGGATCGACGGCGTGCTTCCCCATGAAATTGCGGCGGTTTGCATTTTCAAACTCCTTGATTGGAATGAAGCGGAGAATTGAAACGTTCCGGTAAACGCAATTCAGCGTATTACCGGGAATAAGGTTAGTCAAAAATCTCTAAAATCAATATGAGATTTTTTGTGAACAAATGGGGTGATTAATTCGGGCGTGGAAACCCGGTGAAAAGCAGTTGAAGGCGCGTTGAAATGCGGTGTGCCGGAAGCGCCCGGCGCATCCGGCGGCCGGCTTTCAGCGGGCCGTGCGTTTCGATTGCGCCCGGCCTGCCGGTGCGCCCGGCCGCGTTTCGGCGATCCGCGTTTTCATCGCGTCGATGAACGCGCGCACCTTTGGCGACGGCAGCCGCGTCGACGGATACACCGCATGGATTCCGGCCGGCGCCGAGCGCCACGCGGGCAGCAGCCGCACGAGTCGGCCGGCGGCGACGTCGTCCGCGATCGAGAAATCCGTCAGCAGCCCGAAGCCGCCGCCCGCGAGCGCGATCGCGCGGCACGCGGTCGCGGTATTCGACACGACGGGCGCGACGCAGCGCACCGACGCATGGCCGCCGCCCGCACGGTCGAGTTCGATCGTGTGCGGACGCGGCAGCGTCGACAGCATCACGAACGGCAGCGCGGCCAGCGCGTCCGGCTCGCGCGGCAGCCCGTGCCGTGCGACGAACGCCGGGCTCGCGACCGGCCATTTCTCGTACTCGCCCAACTGCACCGCGCGATAGTTCGAATCCGCGAGGCGGCCGATGCGGATCGCGACGTCGAGATTGTCCGCGACCAGATCGACGACACGGTCGTTCGCAATCAGCTCGACGTCGAGCCCCGGATGCGCGTCGCGCAGCGCGACGATGGCCGGCGCGACGACCAGCGCGCCGTAGTCGATCGGCACGCTGACCCGCAGCGTGCCGCGCAGCGGCCCCGCGTCGGACGACACCGCGTCGAGCGCGCTTTCGGTCGCGCGCACGATGTCGCGGCACGCGTCGTAGAACGCGCGCCCCGCATCGGTCACGCTCAGCCGCCCCGTCGTGCGCACCAGCAGGTTCGCGCCGACCTCGGATTCGAGGCGCTGCATGTGCGTGCTGACGACCGTCTTCGCGAGGCCGAGCCGTTCGGCCGCGGCCGTCAGCGAGCCGGCATCGACCACCGCGACGAAGATCGCCAGCCGGTTCAGGTTCACGTCGCGCAGGTCGGCCATCGTCGATTGTCCTATGGGAGCGGATAATATTTCCGCGATTATCCGTCTTCTGCGCGTGAACGGCGAGCGCTACGCTGGGGCCGTTCGTCGCCGACTACCGGCGGCGCGAGATTCAGGAGACCTTCCATGTCCGTTGTCAGCAAGCCCGCCCGTCCGATTCGCGTCTATTCGTTCCCGCTGTCGGGGCATGCGCACCGGGCCCGGCTGTTCCTGGCGCTGCTCGGGCTGCCATGCGAGATCGTCGACGTCGACCTCGCGGCCGGCGCGCAGCGCGAGCCCGCGTTCCTCGCGCTCAATCCGCTCGGGCAGGTGCCCGTGATCGACGACGACGGCACCGTGATCGCCGATTCGAACGCGATCCTCGTCTATCTTGCGAAGCGCTACGGCGACGCGCACTGGCTGCCCGACGACGCGCCTGGCGCGGCAGCCGTGCAGCGCTGGCTGTCGTACGCGGCCGGCCCGATCGCGTCGGGGCCGGCCGCCGCGCGGCTCGTCACTGTGTTCGGCGCGGCGCTGGATCACGACGCGGCGAAGCGCACGGCCGCCAAGGTGCTCGCCGTGATCGACGGCGAGCTGGCCGGCAAGCCGTTCGCCGCCGGCGCGCAGCCGACGATCGCCGATATCGCCGCGTACACGTACATCGCGCACGCGCCGGAGGGCGGCGTATCGCTCGAGCCGTATCCGCACGTGCGCGCGTGGCTCGCGCGCGTCGAGGCGTTGCCGGGCTTCGTCGGCATGCCGCCGACCCGCGCCGGCCTGCTCGCCGCCTGACGCGGCGCGGCCGCCACACGCCTGTTTCGGGAGAACGCGATGAACGCGCCGACCGCCGCCGTACCGGGCCGGGAATGGGACGATGCGCCGTTTCATGCGGGCGAGCTCGCCGTGCAGCAGCGCGCGGGCGTGACGGAGGCCGCGGACGCGGCCGGCCGGCGCGGGATCCGGCGGTTCATGCCGGAGCAGCACCGGACGTTTTTCGGTCAGCTGCCGTTCTTCGTGCTCGGCGGCGTCGATGCGCATGGACAGCCGTGGGCGACGCTGCGGGTCGGCATGCCGGGTTTCGTGACGACGCCGGATGCGCGCACGCTGCGCATCGGCGGCGACGCGTTGCCGGGCGATCCGCTGAGCGGTGCGTGGCAGCCGGGCGCGCCGCTCGGCGGGCTTGGGATCGAGTTCGACACGCGCCGGCGCAATCGCGTGAATGGCGTCGTGCGCGCGGTGGACGGCGGCGCGCTTACGATCGCGGTCGAGCAGAGCTTCGGCAATTGCGCGAAGTACATCCAGGGCCGTACGCCGACGTTCGTGCGGCGCGAAGGCGGTGCGTCGGCCGAGATCGTGGCATCCGGCGTCTCGGACCGGCTGAACGACGCGGATCGCGCGCTGCTTGCGCATGCCGATACGTTCTTCGTCGCGAGTGCGAACACGTCGGCCGGGGCGGGCGCCGCGCGCGGCGCGGACGTGTCGCATCGCGGCGGCATGCCGGGCTTCGTGCGCGTCGACGATGCGCATACGCTGACGACGCCGGATTTCAGCGGCAACCGCTTCTTCAACACGCTCGGCAACCTGCGGCATGATCCGCGCGCCGGATTGCTGTTCGTCGATTTCGACCGCGGCGACCTCGTGTATGTCGCCGCGGATGCGGAGATCGTGTGGGACGGGCCGCTCGTCGCGTCGTTCGACGGCGCGCAGCGCGTCGTGCGGTTTCATGTGCGCGAAGTGCGGCGCACGCCGGGCGTGCTGCCGTTCCGGTGGTCGGCGGTCGAGCGCGCACCGCAGTTTGCGGCGATGGCGGCGAATGCGGGAGCGGTTGCGGTATCGCCGTCCGCCGTATCCTCATCGGCCTCCGGCTGGCGAGCGTTGCGCATCGCGAAGATCGTCGACGAAGCGCGCGCGATCCGCTCGTTCCATTTCGAACCGGCCGGCGGCGGCGCGCTGCCCGCATACGAGGCCGGGCAACACCTGACGCTGCGGGTCGTGCTGCCCGGCGACGATGCGCCGGCGATCCGCAGCTATACGTTGTCGGATGCGCCCGGCGGCGCGGATTACCGGATCACCGTGAAGCGGGAAGGGCGTGTGTCGGCGTGGCTGCACGACCATGCGCAGGCCGGCATGACGCTCGACGCGCAGATGCCGCGCGGCCGTTTCACGTTCGACGTTGCAAGCCCGCGCCCGGCCGTGCTGGTTTCGGCCGGCATCGGCATCACGCCGATGATCGCGATGCTGCGCCGCGCGCTCGCCGACGATGCACCGTCGCGCCGCGTGGTGTTCGTGCATGGCGCACGCGACACGGCGGACCGGCCGTTCGCCGCAGCGCTGACACGCATCGCGGATACCGACGCACGCGTCGCGCTGCACTGGTTCGACAGCCACCCGCAACGCGACGGCGCGGCGCGGCCGGGCCGCATCGACATCGCGCAACTGAAGCGGATCCTGCCGCTCGACGACTACGACTTCTATCTGTGCGGGCCGTCCGCGTTCATGCGCGATTTGTATGAAGGACTGCGCGCGCTGAACGTGCCGGACGAACGCATCCGCTTCGAGGCGTTCGGGCCGTCGAGCGTCACGCGCAGCTCGGCCCGCACGGCAGCGGCGTTGCCGGCGACGAGCGTGCCCGTCGTGTTTCGCCGCTCGGCGCGCGATGCCGGATGGACGCCTGCCGACGGCACGCTGCTCGAATTCGCCGAAGGGCAACGGGTCGCGGTGCCGTCCGAATGCCGGTCCGGATCGTGCGGCGCGTGCGCGACGCGCGTGCTGTCCGGCGCGGTCGACTACGTGCAGACGCACGATGCGCCGGTCGGGCCGGGCTGCGCGCTGCTGTGTGTCGCGCAGCCGGCGCAAGGGGCCACGGAGCCGCTCGTGCTCGATCTCTGACGCGCGCGCCGTCTCGGTGCTGACGCCATGCGACACGCGGTCGCACAGCCCGTGCTGCGCAAAAACCGCGCGCAACTGCTTCTTTTTCCGGATGCCTGTCGGATCGACGATAGCGTCAACCGATAGAGAAAAGGAGCAGCATCATGAAACTGTTCAGCATGATCCGCCTGGTTCTGTGGAGTTTCTTCGGCGTGCGCAACAGCAAGGCGCACGCGTCCGATCTCGCGAACGTCAACTTCACGATGCTGCCGTTCGTCGCGATCGTGCTCGCGGTGCTGGTCGGCGCGGTGATCTACGGCGTCGTCCATCTGGTCGTCGATCCGACGGTGACGATGCAGGGCTTCTGAGCGCCGCGTGCCGCAGCCGTGTGCGGCACGGCCCGGCGCGCGGCACGAACGCTCAGAACGTGTGATTCAGCGCCACGCGCGCGACGATCTGGTGCCCGTTCGACGACGCGCCGGGCGAACCCGGCACGAGCGCGCCGTCGAGTGGCGTGCCGGTCGAGCTGCCGCCCACCAGCTGATAAGCGACCTGCGTATAGACCGACGTGCGCTTCGACAGCATGTACTGCGCCATCGCGCCGAACTGGTTCCAGTGCAGCGACGACTTCACGCCCGCCTGATCGAGGCCGCCGCGCGTGTACGTGACCATGCCGCCGACCAGGAAGGCCGGCGTGACGTTGTACTTCGCGTTGATTTCGATATTGTCGAACGTGAGCCGCGCATTGGCGAGGCCGAGACTGCCGGCATAGATCGACGCGTCGGGCTGGCCGACGTTCACGTGCGAATACACCGCGCCGAGCGTCGTGGCACCGATTCCGTAGTTCACGCCGATGCCGTAGATCTTCTGGTTGCCCGCGACGAAATCCGTGTCGTCCGGCGTCAGTGCGCCGCCCGCCGTGGTGCCCGGGTTCGACATGTTCTCGTAGACGGCGGCGACCGACAGCGTCTGGTACGTGTAGTTCAGGCCGACGCCGAGCATCCGGTTCTGCGCGAAGCCGCCCGCGAGATTGCTCAACCCATACATCACGGTGCCCGAGAATCCGCCGAACGCGGGGCTCGTGTACTTCACCGCGTTGTTCGCATGGAACGACGCATCGGTGTTGTCGTTGTCGAGCGGATGCGAGAACAGGAAGCCGGCCCAGCTGCCGTTCGCGGTCAACGGCCCGATCGTGTCGGCGACGGTGTCGAACTGGCGGCCGAGCGTCAGCGTGCCGAGCCGCGCCGACTGCAGCCCGACATACGACTGGTAGCCGAACAGGCGGTTGCCATAGCCGAGCTGGCCGCTTTCGACCGCGAAGCCGCTTTCCAGGTCGAAGATCGCGTGCAGTCCGCCGCCGAGATCCTCGTCGCCCTTGATGCCCCAGCGGCTGGTCGCGAGATCGCCGCTCGCCATCTGCCACGACGACTTCCCGCCGACATTGTTCGTGTAGTTGATGCCTTCGTCGAGGACGCCGAACAGCAGGACGGAGCTTTGTGCATGCGCGTTCGCGCAACCGATCAGGAATCCTGCCGACAGGATGAGGGGTGTCTTTTTCATGTGGGATGCGGGCTCGAAAGATGAAACGGTCGATGGTCCGGCGCGCGACGTGTGCGGCGCGTGACCTTCGATAAGCAGATGGCATGCCATCACCCGTTTCAGGACCGCCACGCGCGGGCTGCGTTCCATTTCATTGAGCGATGCGGTTGATTCAGGCCGGATCGCGTATCGATCGCGTAGCAATTCGCATCGCGTGTCGCATGTCGCGTCTCAACTTGAGACGCGACATGCGACTTAGAGGAATCGTGCGCGCGAAAGCACGCCTGAGGCGACATGCGCGTCGCGGCGTGACGGAATGGCGAAGCGGGGCGACGAAGGGCGGAAAGCGTGCGTTACGCGCGCGAGAACGGATAGCCCTGCGTCTCGAGCCAGCGCCGCACCAGCGCGGCCTGCGGCGGTGCGAACCGCGCCAGCACCTGCGCGGCCGACTGCTCGCGCAGCGCGGCGACGATCGGCGCGAGCGCGATGCCTTGCAGATGCCAGATCCCGAGCGGCTGGTCGGGGCTCGTGACGACGTCGGCTTCGGCGATCGTATCGCCGTCGATCACGGGCGCACGCTCGATCGCGAGCGCGCCGAAATCGGGCGTGCGATGCGACGGTGCATCGTCGGGCCACCCGCGGCGGGCCTGCCAGAACGGCCGATCGGCCCATTGCGTATCGAGCGCATAAAAGTCGCGGCCGATTCTCGCGAAACGCATGAACAGCGCGGTGACGCGCCGCTCGTGAAAGCGCAGTGCGAGTGCCTCGCGCTCCGGATGCGCGAGCAACGTATGGATGACGGCCGGCGCCTGCAGCGCGGACGACAGCGACTGGAAGATTCCGTTGCCGGACAGGGGATCGACGGCCATCGCCGCGTCGCCGATACGCAGCCAGTTCGCCCCGCCCGTGTCGCCGCACAGCGTCGCGCTGCTGGTGCGTGCGAACACACGTGCATCGTCGCCGGCATCGCTCCCGAGGAAGTCGCGTGCGAGCGGCGTGCGCCGCAGCGTCGCGCACCACGCGGGCAGCGCGTCGCGCGGCGGCAGCGTCGTGGTTGCCACGTCGAGCGTCGCCTGCCAGTAGCAGCGGCCGTCCGGCAGGCGCGCCATCCACGCCCAGCCGTCGGGCAGGCTCTCGACTGCCGATGCCGGATCGCCGGGCGTGCCTTGCCACACGTTCAGCAGGCTCAGCGTTTGCGGCCCGCGTATCGCGTCGCGCGCGAGCGGCGCGAGTCGGCCGCGCGCCTCGACGACGAACGCCGCGTGCAGCGTGTCGGTGCCGGCTGGCGTATCGATGCGGATCGCATGCCCGTCGCCGTCGGTCTGCACCGCGCGCACCGTCGCTTCGCGTACCTCGATACCCGCTTCGGCGAGATCGCGGCGCAACGCTTCGTCGAAGCGGCGGCGGTCGATCAGGTGTTCGTGATTGAGCGTGCGCGTGTCGCCGTTCCAGCGCGTCGTGCGCGCGCACGAAGGCAGCGCGCACGCGGCCGCCTGCACGAGCCCGGCATGGCGCAGCCCTTGCAGCACGCGATCGGACACACCTTCGACCGCATCGAAGTGCCGCCATTCGCTGACGACCGTGACCGGATAGCCGAGCCGCGCGAGGCCGAGCGCGGCGGCGGCGCCCGCCGGGCCTGCACCGAGCACGGCGATCGGCGTGCGCTTCACGATGCGCGGGTGCGCCGTTCGACGCCGAGGTAGGCTGCGTGTTCGCGCAGATGCGCGACGAGCACGGCGGTATCCGCGTCGGGGTGACGCGCGAACCAGCGCGCCGCATGGCCGCTGAGCGCCGCGCACGCGATGCTCGCGCCGGCCGGCGCGTGCGGTGCGCCGCTCGAGACGACCGCGCCGAAATCGGCCTGTGCGCTGTCGAGCCACGACCATTGACCCGGCGCGCAGCGGGCATCGCCCGTCACGCGCACGATGCCCGGATAGCTGGCCGGAAACACCGGCGCGCCTTGCGCGGGGCTCGACGCGAACACGGTCACGCGTTGCGCGACGGCCGCCGCGCACGCATCGCGCAGCGCGTCGCGATCGGCGCGCACGCCGAGGCTCAGGTTGATCACGCGGACACGTTGTGTCAGCAACCAGTCGATCGCATGCGCGATTTGCGCGGCACTCGTCACGCCGCGCGCGTCGAACACCTGCGCGACAATCAGCGCCGCATCGGGCGCGGCGGCCGCGATCGTCGCGCAGATCGCGCTGCCGTGGCCGAGCCGGTCCGGCTCGGCGGCGCTGGCCCGTGGCACCGACGCTTCGTCGAGCGAGAAGCGCCGTGCCTCGGCCACGCGCGCGCTCAGCGACGGCGGATAGCCGCTGTCGACGACACCGACGCGCACGCTTGCATCGTCACGCATGCGCGGCATTCCGGTGCGTGCGCCGCGCGAGTAGCCCGTCCGCGAGCTCGAAATGCAGGTCGACGCCGGCGAGCGTCGATGCGCGGTGGCTGACGAGGATGCGCGTGCGATCGCCGAACAGCGTGTCGATCTGCGCGATGACCTGCCGCTCGGTCGCTTCGTCGACGGCCGACGTCGCCTCGTCGAGCACGAGAATCGCCGGCGCCTGCAGCAGCGCGCGTGCGATCGCGATGCGCTGCTTCTGGCCGCCGGACAGTTGTTGCCCGCGCTCGCCGACCGGCCCGTCGAGCCCGCCCGGCAGCGTCGCGATCAGTTCGTCGAGGTGCGCGGCGCGCGCGGCGTGGGCGATGTCTTCGCGGGTCGCGTTCGGCGCCGCGTAACGGATGTTGTCCGCGAGGCTGCCGCGAAACAGTACGATGTCCTGGCTGACGACCGCGACGTGGCGGCGCAGCGCGTCGAGATCGACGTCGCGCAGGTCGACGCCGTCGATGCGCACGCTGCCGCGCTGCGGATCGTAGAAGCGCTGCATCAGGTCGATCAGCGTCGATTTGCCGCTGCCCGACAGTCCCGACAATGCGACCTTGCTGCCGGCCGGCACGCGCGCGGCGGCGCCGCGCAGCACCGGCTGCGCGCGCGCGTCGTGCGCGAACCACACGTCGACGAATTCGAGGTCGCCGCGCGGCGGCAGCTCGCGCACGACAGCCGGCGGCTGCACCGCCACCGGCGCGCGCTGCAGTTCCATCACGCGGCCGAGGCTGACCGTCATCCGCTGCAGCGCGACGTAGAGCCCGAGCAGGCTCTTCACGGGGCCGATCGCCATCCCGAGATAGCTCGAGAACGCGATCAGCGAGCCGAGCGGCCAGTCGCCGCGAATCACCCAGTAGCCGCCGACGATGAACGCACCGGCGCGCGACAGCGACGTCAGCGTGCCGGGCACCGACTGCGTGATGAATTCGGTGACCTGCAGTTTCAGCAGGCGCTCCATGTAGCGATCGCCGAGGCCGTCGAGCCGCGCCTGTTCCGCACGCTGGCGGCCGGCCGCCTGGATGAACTTCATCGCGGGCAGCGTCTCGACGAGAAACGACGACACGTCGGCCGCGCCTTCGCGCACCGAGCGCGCATCGCGTTCGACCTTGCGGCGCATCGTGCGCAGCCACAGGATCTCGAACGGAATCAGCAGCAGCGCGAGCAGCGACAGCTTCCACGACAGCGTCACGAGCAGCGCGAGCGTGCCGACCAGCCCGATCACGTTCGATACCGCGGAGAACAGCGCGTCGAGCGCGAAGCGCTGGATCTCGGCCACGTCGCCATCGAGGCGCGACAGCAGGTCGCCGAGGCGGCGCTGCCCGTAGAACGACGGCGACAGCCGCTGCAGATGCGCATAGACGGCGCTGCGCAGCGAGAACAGCACGCGGCCGGACAGCCGCGTATGCAGGTAGCGGTTGACGCCGCCGAGCAGCGTGCCGACGAAGCCGGCGAATACCATCGCGAACGCGATCGCGACGAGCATCCGGAAATCCTTGCCGACGAGCCCGCGGTCGATCAGCTCCTTCGTGAGCCACGGCTGCGCGAGCGCCAGCAGCGACGCGCAGGCGGACAACGCGAGCAGGCCCGCGATCGCAAGCCGGTGCGGCCGCACGAAACCGTATAGCCAGCCGAGCGCGCGCGCGAGTTGCACGCGGTCGTCGGTCTTCACGAAACGCAGGACGAGTTTCAGCATCGGCGCGATCGATCCGTGGGGCAAGCAGCGGACGAACGTGCGCGCCCCGTCATGATTGCAGCCGCTTGAGCCGGCGGTACAGCGTGGCGCGGCTGATCCCGAGCGTCTGCGCGGCGGCCGCGACGTTGCCGTCGTGACGCGCGAGCGATTCGCGGATCAGGTCGTCCTCGTGACGGCGGATCAGCCCGAACGACGCATCGGGCGACGGGCACGCGCCGTCGATGAAGCCGTCGCACAGATGATCGAGGCCCAGCACGTCGTCGTGTTCGTCGCGCACCGCAAGCGCCGTGCGCAACACCATCTCGAGCTGGCGAATGTTGCCGGGCCAGCGATGCTGGCGGAACACGTCGGCGAGTTCCGCGTCGATGCTCACGTGCGGCGCGCCGAGTCGCGCGAGCAGCGCGATGACGATCAGGTCGACGTCGTCGCGTTCGCGCAGCGCGGGCAGCAGCACGTTGACGCCGTGGATCCGGTAGTAGAGGTCTTCGCGGAAGCTCTTGTCGCGCACCATCGTCTGCAGGTCGCGGTGCGTCGCGCAGATCACCGCGATGTCGATGGCCTGCTCGTCGCCCGCGCCGAGCGGCGCGACCTTGCGTTCCTGCAGCACGCGCAGCAGGCGCGCCTGCAGGTGCAGCGGCATGTCGCCGATTTCGTCGAGAAACAGCGTGCCGCCGTGCGCCTGCATCAGCCGGCCCGTCATCCCGCCCTTGCGTGCGCCGGTGAATGCGCCGTCGCGATAGCCGAACAGCTCCGACTCGATCAGCCCTTCGGGGATCGACGCGCAGTTCACCGCGACGAACGGCTTGCCGGCGCGCGCGCTCGCATCGTGCAGCGCGCGCGCGACGACCTCCTTGCCGGTGCCGGTTTCACCCTGCACGAGCACGGGCAGCCCGTTGTTGAGTCCTTGCCGCGCCATCGTCAGCGCGCGCAACAGGCGCGGCTGGCGGCCGGCGAGGGCCGCGAGCGCCTGGGTGCCGGCTTCGCCGCGCGCATTGGCTGCCTGTGCCGATACGCGTTCGCGTCCGGCCGGCACGGCCATCGTGCGCGGCAGGCGCAGTGCCTTGCAGTGGAACGCGGCGTCGACGCCTTCGATGCGCAGCATCCCGCCTTGCTCGGCGAAAGCGACGAACGACGGCGTGCGCGCGAGCGACGCGCTTTCGCAGCGGCGGCCGACGAGTGCGTCGCGCGCGGCGCCGAGCAACTCGCACGCATGTGCGTTCGCGGCGACGATGCGCCCGTCTTCCGACACGGCGAGCACGCCGCTCCAGCTGGAGCCGAGATACGTGCGGCGCGGATGAAAGACGAGCACGACGTGCTCGGGGAAATACGCATCGAACAGGCGCGTCTCGATGTGCGTGGCTGCCGCGCTCATCAGCATCGACATCCCGTCGAGCGTGAGCGGCAGCTCGCCTTCGCGCGTGAGGTCGAGCACGCCGATCGGCTTGCCGTGCGGATCGCACAGCGGCAGCGAGCGGCAAGAGAAGCGGCTCAGCCGGCCGAGGAAATGCTCGCCGCTGTCGATCGCGACCGCGCGGCCTTCGACGAGCGCGGTGCCGAGCGCGTTCGTGCCGCGCAGCGATTCGCACCAGCTCGCGCCGGCGCGAATGTCGCCGATGCCGAGCGCGGCGAGCTGGCTCGCGTTGCCGTCGACCGACAGGATCGTTGCGCGCGCATCGGCCAGCAGGATCATGCCGTCGCGTCCGCAACGCTCGGCGAGGAACTCGAGTTCGGGTGCCGCTGCGTCGAGCAGCAGGCGGTTCGCGTCGCGCAACTCGTCGAGATTGCAGAATTCATGCAGGTTCAGCCGCGCGTCGTCGTCCCAGCGCACGCCGTGTCCGAGGCTGCGCCGCCATGACTGGTCGATTTCGATGCGCAGGCAGCCTTGCGGCAGCACGCCGTCGGAACTGAGTCGTTCGCGAATCAGGCGGGTTGCCTGCAGCCGGTCCGGAAGTCGTTGGCCGGAAGGGAAGTAGTCTTGCACGTCGCCCCTCCTCAGGAGAATGTCGGGCCGTCCGATCCGGCGCGGCCGCACGCAAAAAGGCCCGCCGAGTCTGGCATAAGCCCGGGCATAAATCCATCCGGTCAAAAACCTAAGACCCAGGCGGGGCGCGGCGATGCGGGCGATTCGCGCTCGCGGAGGGGCCGTCTTCGGCGAGCGTGACGGGGCGGCGTGCATGGCGGGCGAGCGGTGCGGATTTCGCGGGGCGGCGGCGCTCAGGTCCGCGGGTTGTATGCGTTGCACCAGCCGCCGTTCGCGACCCGTTTTCCGCCGAACAGCGGGCACGGCGCGTTCGGGTCGGCGGCCTTGCCCTGGTACAGGCTGCAGCGGCCGCAGTCCTGGCCCGGGGCATAGCGCGCGAACGCTGCGCGGTCTACGTGTGCGGCGTCGGTGCGATAGCCGAGCGCTTTCGCGGCCGGATCGGTTTCGTCGAGCAGCGCCGGCGCGGCGCAGGCGGCGCGCGGCAGCGCGGCGGCCGACAGCAGGCCGGCGGCGGCGATCATGAAGGTACGGCGGGAAGCGGAGCGGCGGGGCATCAGGTGTCTCTTTGTCGTTATAGGTGGGGAACAGCGCGAAAGAATGCGAACACGGGGCAACATGCGCGCCGCGCGACCTCCCCGCGCGGCGCAAGCGTGACTCACGTCGGCGACGCGATCACACGTTCATCAGCACCGACTTCAACTCCGTGTAGTGCTCGATCGCGGCCGCGCCCATCTCGCGGCCGAAGCCCGACATCCGGTAGCCGCCGAACGGCAGTGCGGGGTCGAGCGCGCTGTGGCAGTTGACCCACACCGAGCCCGAGCGGATCTTCGGGATCATCCGGTGCGCGGCCGACAGGTCGTTGGTCCAGATGCTCGCGCCGAGCCCGTAGCGCGTGTCGTTCGCGAGACGGATCGCGTCGTCGATCGTGTCGAACGGCATCGCGACCAGCACCGGGCCGAAGATTTCCTCCTGCACGAGCGGGCCTTTCTGGTCGACGTCGACGAGCACGGTCGGCTTCACGAAGTAGCCGGGGCCATACGCTTCGCCGCCGCACGCGAGCTGTGCGCCGAGTTCGCGGCCGCGCTCGATGTAGCCGGCCACGCGCTTTTGCTGCTTCGCCGAGATCAGCGGGCCCATGTCGACCGACGGATCGAGCGCATTGCCGAGCTTCATGTTGCTCGCGATGCCCGCGATGTCGCCCACCACGCGATCGAAGTGCTTGCGCTGCACGTACAGGCGCGAACCCGCGCAGCACACCTGGCCGTGATTGAAGAAGATCGCGGTGGCCGCACCCGAGGCCGCGACGGCCGGGTCCGCATCGTCGAACACGATCGTCGGCGACTTGCCGCCGAGTTCGAGCGTCACGCGCGTCATCGATTCCATCGCGGCCTTGCCGATCAGCTTGCCGACTTCGGTCGAGCCGGTGAAGGTCAGCTTGTCGACGTCGGGGTGGTGCGCGAGCGCCGCGCCCGCTTCGACACCGGTGCCCGTGACGACGTTGAACACGCCGGCCGGATAACCGGCTTCCTGCACGAGCTCCGCGAGCCGCAGCGCGGTGAGCGGCGTTTCATCGGCGGGCTTGAGCACCATCGTGCAGCCCGTTGCCAGCGCGGGGCCGAGCTTCCAGCACGCGAGCAGCAGCGGGAAATTCCACGCGACGATCGCGCCGACCACGCCGACGGCTTCGCGCCGGATGAAGCCGTGGAACTGGCTGTCGGGCATCAGCGGCATCGACACGTCGACGGTCGAGCCTTCGATCTTGGTCGCCCAGCCGGCCATGTAGCGCAGGAAGTCGATCGCGAGCTGCACGTCCATCACGCGTGCGATCTGTGCGCTCTTGCCGTTGTTCACGCACTCGAGTTCGGCGAGTTGCTGCGCGTCGCGCTCGAGCAGATCCGCGAGACGCCACAGCAGGTTCTGCCGTTCGCGCGGCCGCATGCGGCTCCACGCGGAATCGTCGAACGCCTGGCGCGCCGCGCGCACCGCGTGGTCGACGTCGGCTGCGCCGGACGCCGGCACGCGACACAGTTCGTCGCCGGTCGCGGGGTTGTGGACGGCCAGGGTGGCGCCGCTTTCGGCGCTGCGCCACGTATCGCCGATCAGCATCGACGGCGCGCGTGCGATGAACGACTGGGTTTGCGGAAGTAACGACAACGTTGCCGGCATGAAAGCTCCTCGCTCATCGGGGTTCGGGTGCCGAGGCGAAAAGCAGCTTCCGTACCAATGGTCACGGTGCGGCCTGCACGCGGGCCGCGCGCGCCATGCGGCGCGGGGCGCACGGCATGCGTGTCGATGATGCCGCGCACGATCGGCAGTGCGCCGCGTTCCCGGCGCGACGTCTCAATTTGAGAATTCGCATGCAACGTGAGACGCGACATGCGGCACGCACGCGGTTGGCCGGCGTGATGCAGCGGCCGCGAAGGCGCGCGAATGCCGATTTGGCGCGCCGGTTTGAATCGGGATTTTCCCGAGCGTTCGGCGGCAAAAGCGCGTGTTTTCCTTGTGACAGACCCGGATCGAGCGATTGGCACGGCCTGTGCTTGAAGAGCATGAGACAAGCGCCGCAGCGCTGCATGCCGGACGATTCGAGACCCCACGTAAAGGAGCAGAGCCTTGTTCAAGACTTTCATTCGACGCAGCAGACCGCCCCGCGCGGCCGCGGCCGTCGTGGCCGCCGGTGCGTTCGCGCTGGCCTCGGGCGCCGTGCAGGCGCAGGCCCAGGCACCGCGCGACGCTCACGCGATCCTGAGCCAGACATGCGCGGCCTGTCACGCGGCCGAGTCGAAGGATTCGTGGAGCCGCATCAGCCACCAGCGCAAGACACCGGAAGGCTGGCTGATGACGATCGCGCGGATGCAGACGATGCACGGCCTCACGATCAGCGACGACGAACGCCGCATCCTCGTGAAGTATCTGTCGGATACGCAGGGCCTCGCGCCGTCGGAGACGAAGGATTTCCGCTATGCGCCCGAGCGCCGCCTGAACACGCAGGAGACCGTCAACAACGAGGAATTCAAGCAGATGTGCGCGCGCTGCCACTCGGCTGCGCGTCTGCTGCTGCAGCGCCGCCCGGTCGCCGAATGGGACAAGCTCGTGAACTTCCACCTCGGGCAGTGGCCGTCGATCGAGTATTCGGCGATGGGCCGCGACCGCGACTGGTTCAGGATCGCGCTGACCGAAATGGCGCCGATGCTCGCGAAGGACTACCCGTACGACAGCAAGGCGTGGAACGACTGGAAGCAGCATCATCCGCCCGCAACCGCGCTCGCCGGCACTTGGAGTTTCGGCGGCCACATGCCGGGCAAGGGCGACGCGTACGGCACGATGACCGTGAAGGGCGGCGCGGGCGATCGCTTCGACGTCGAGCTGAAGGGCCGCTTCGCGGACGGCAGCCCGCTCGCGGGCACCGGCACCGCAGTGCTCTATACGGGCTACGAGTGGCGCGCGAGCGTGAAGGTTGGCGACACGACGATGCGTCAGGTGCTGATGGCGAGCGACGGCACGCTGCGCGGCCGGATGTTCGACGATGCGCACGACGAGCGCGGCCTCGACTTCAATGCGGCGAAGCTCGGCAACGCCCAGATCGTCGCCGTGCAGCCGGCGTATGTGAAGGCGGGCGGCGAGACCGACGTGACGATCGTCGGCGCGAACCTGCAGGGCACGCCCGCGTTCGGCGCCGGCGTGACCGTCGCATCGGTGCTCGAGCGCACGCCGGAGTTTGTGCGAGTGCGCGTGAAGGCCGCCGACGGCAGCACGGCCGGCCCGCGCAGCGTGCGCGTCGGTGCGGCGCACGCGGAAGGCTTCGCGGTCTATCGCGAGATCCGCAGCGTGAA
Source organism: Burkholderia sp. WTPI3 (assembly GCF_021483755.1). Lineage (NCBI taxonomy): Bacteria > Pseudomonadati > Pseudomonadota > Betaproteobacteria > Burkholderiales > Burkholderiaceae > Burkholderia > Burkholderia sp. WTPI3. The sequence continues at coordinate 53,885 of NZ_JAGIXF010000042.1, forward strand.
GGTCGAGCCCGACTTCGCGGTTGCGCGCATCGGCGGTAACGGCGGATCGACGCCGAAGGTCGAAGGGCGTTTCGACGCGGTGGCATGGGGCGTCGACGGCGCGGGCAAGCCGTTCCGCATCGGCGTCGTGCCCGCGCAATGGTCGGTGGCACCGTTCGACGATCAGTCGAAGAGCGATCGCGACACGCAGTTCGCCGGCACGATGCAGGCGTCGACGGGCATCTTCACGCCGGGCAACGCGGGCCCGAACCCCGCGCGCCGGATGGGCACCAACAACACGGGCAACCTGAACGTCGTCGCGACGGTGACGGACGGCTCGCGCACGGTGACGGGCACCGGGCACATGATCGTCGCGGTGCAGCGCTGGAACAATCCGCCGCTGCCCTGACCGGTCCGCATGCCTTTGCGCCGGGCTGCGACGCGGCCCGGTCCGAATCCGACGAATGCAAGGAGAATCCGATGAGCGCCCTGCTGAACGTGGTCGAACGTAACGTGCACGAAGTGCGCGTCGACGACGAGCGCCTGATGTTCCATGTGCCGAGCAGTTCGCTGTTCGCGGCCGATCGCGTGACGGCCGACATCATCGACGCGCTGCGCGCGAGCAGCTGCACGGCCGACGAATTGTTCGCGCGGCTGGCCGGCCGCTCGCCGCACGGCGAACTCGCCGAGACGCTCGGCGAGCTGATGGCCCTCGAGGTCGTCAGCGACGGCTCGCCGCTCACACCCGAGATCGCGGTGAAGCGCGTCGAGCGCACCGCGATCGATACGGTCGTGCTGAACGTGAACACCGGCTGCAACCTGAGTTGTACGTACTGCTACAAGGAAGACCTCGACACGCCGTCCGCCGGGCGGCGGATGGACATCGACACCGCCAAGGCGTCGGTCGAGATGCTGCTGAAGGAGTCGCCCGACCTGCCGCGCTACACGGTCGTGTTCTTCGGCGGCGAACCGCTCAGCAACCGCAAGCTGATCGAGTGCATGGTCGAGTATTGCGAGCTGCGCTTCGGCGCGCTCGGCAAGCAGGTCGAGTTCGTGATGACGACCAACGCGACGCTGCTGACCGAGGACATCATCGACTGGCTCGACGCGCATCGCTTCGGGCTGTCGATCAGCATCGACGGGCCGCGCTCGATTCACGACCTGAACCGCCGCACGGTCGGCGGCGCGGGCACCTACGACGTCGTGCGCCGCAAGGTCGACATGTTGCTCAAGCGCTATCGCAGCCGTCCGGTCGGCGCGCGCGTGACGCTCACGAGCGGCGTGACCGACATCGAAGGCATCTGGGATCACCTGTTCAACGAACTCGGTTTCGCGGAAGTCGGCTTCGCGCCGGTCACGTCGGGGCAGCTCGACACGTTCAACCTGCAGCCGGCCGAACTCGCGCAGGTGTTCGAGAACATGAAGGCGCTCGGCCGCCGCTACCTGGCCGCCGCGCTCGAGAACCGGAACATCGGTTTCTCGAACCTGCATCAGCTGATCACCGACCTGCACGAAGGGCACAAGAAGTCGTTGCCGTGCGGCGCGGGGCTCAAGATGCTCGCGGTCGATCACAAGGGCGACCTGAACCTGTGCCACCGCTTCACGGGCTCGACGTTGCCGACTTTCGGCAACGTGCGCGAAGGCGTCGCGCAGGCGCAGCTCAACGACTTCCTGTCGCAACGCCTCGATCGCAGCGGCACCGGCTGCGAGACCTGCCGCATCCGCAACCTGTGCTCGGGCGGTTGCTATCACGAGAGCTACGCGCGCTACGGCGACCCCGCGCATCCGACCTATCACTACTGCGAGCTGATGCGCGACTGGATCGATTTCGGTATCGAGGTCTACAGCCGGATCATCGCCGGCAACCCGGCGTTCATCGACAACCACATCACTCCGCGCAAGGCGAACTGACATGAAACATCTGAAGCCGCTCAACAACAAGGCGAGAAAGCTCGAGGAGGCCGTGCAGCAGGATCGCCTCGAGGAAGTCGTTGCGATGACATCCGTCGCGGGCTGCACGTCGACGACCGATCCCGGCTGGGAAACGGACGTGTTCGGCGGGGTTGCGTCGCTGTGCCAGCCGATGGAAGCCGACCTGTACGGCTGCTCCGATCCGTGCTGGTGGCCGGCGCAGGTGCCCGACATGATGAGCACCTATCCAGACTGGAACAAGCATGCGGCCGATTCCGGCGCGGACTGGCGTCAGCTCGGCAGCGTGTTCCCCAAAGACAAGTGATCCACCCGGCACCGATCAAGGATTCTCCATGCGATTCACGACACCCCTGAGCCGCGCGCTCCTCGCCGCCGCGCTCGCATCGGCCGCGTCGCTGTCGGCCGCGGCCGACGCGCCGCTGCAGGCCGGACACGAGTACCTCGCCGTCACGAACTATCCCAACAACCTGACGGTGATCGACACGGGCACCGACAGCATCGCGAAGACCTGCACGCTGCCCGACGCGTTCGGCCCCGGCACGATCCAGATCAGCCCGGACCATACGCGCGCCTACGTGCTGAACAATCACTACGGCGACCTGTACGGCATCGATCTCGATTCGTGCAAGACAGTGTTCCACGCGGATCTCGCGGAAGCCGGCAACGAGCGTGCGCGCGCGATGTTCTCGATCGGGCTGAGCCCGGACGGCAAGGAGATCTACAGCGTCGTCAATCCGACGAAACTGAACCGCGACAGCTACGAAGTGGAGTCGCCGCGCCTGCAGGTGTACCGCACCGACGGCGGGCTCGACGCGAAGCCGGTGCGCACCTTCCCGGCGCCGCGCCAGACGACGATGCTGCAGGCGGCCGACGACGGGTCGCTGTTCATCGTCGGCGCGGACATCTACCGGATGAACGTGCAGACCGGCAAGTACGACGTCGCGGTGCCGCTGCGCAACTGGAAGCGGCCGCTGCACGGCCAGCCGGACGTGCTGTATGTATGGCCGCAGCAGCGTCCTCAGCACACGTTCAACCTGCTCTACACGGCCGACCGCTTCAAGGACGAGAAGAAGGATCCGGCATCCGCGCAGACGATGTACGGCTACATCGACATCGACCTGAAGACGGGCAACGCGACGGTCAGGGATTTCGCGCCGGTCACCGAGGTGTACTTCACGGGCGGGCTGTCGCCGAAGGATCCGAACGCGATGTACGGCGTGCTGAACCGGCTCGCGAAGTACGACGTGAAGAGCGAGAAGCTGGTGGCAGCCGCGCCGCTCGATCATTCGTACTACTGCCTGTCGTTCAACCGAGAGGGCAGCAAGCTCTACCTCGCGGGCACTTTCAACACCGTCGCGGTGTACGACGCCGACACGCTGAAGAAGCTGAAGGACATTCGCGTGCCGGGCGGCGACATGGCGATCACGACCGCGCAGATCTTTACACGATGACGCGCGCGCCGGCCCGCGGGCCGGCGCCGCCGATCAGGAGACACACATGACCACCGCCATCGCAACCGGCGTGCCGCGCGACGGCCTGTCGATCGTGCGGGGCCGCACCGACGTGCCGCTGTCGGACGCGCCCGTCGCCGCGCTGCTGCGCGACACCGCCGCGCGCTTTCCGGCGCGGCCGGCCGTCGTGTTCCGCGAGCAGGGCATCCGCTGGGACTGGTGCACGTTCGCGTACGAGATCGACGTACTCGCGGCCGGCCTCGCCGCGCTCGGCATCGAAAAGGGCGACCGCGTCGGCATCTGGTCGCCGAACCGTGTCGAATGGCTGCTCACGCAGTTCGCGACCGCCCGAATCGGCGCGATCCTCGTCAACATCAATCCGGCCTATCGGCTCGCGGAGCTCGAATACGCGCTGAACAAGGTCGGCTGCCGTGCACTGATCGCGGCCGAGCAGTTCAAGTCGTCGAAGTACCTGGAGATGCTGCGGGCGCTGGCGCCGGAACTCGCGCATTGCGCGCCGGGCGACCTGCATGCGGCGCGGTTGCCGAGCCTGCGCACGGTCGTATCGATGGGCGAGGTCGCGCCGGCCGGGATGTTCCGCTTCGCGGACGTGATGGCGCGCGGCCGCGATTCGCTCGACGTCGCGGCGCTCGATGCGACCGGCGCGACGCTCTCGGCGACCGACCCGATCAACATCCAGTTCACGAGCGGCACGACCGGCAGCCCGAAGGGCGCGACGCTCACGCATCGCAACGTCGTCAACAATGCGCGTTTCATCGCGATGGCGATGCGCTTCACCGAGCAGGATTCGCTGTGCATTCCGGTGCCGCTGTATCACTGCTTCGGGATGGTGCTGGCGGTGCTCGCGTGTGTGTCGACGGGTGCGGCGATGGTGTTCCCCGGCGAGGCGTTCGATCCGGTCGCGACGCTCGCGGCAGTGGCCGACGAACGCTGCACCGCGCTGCACGGCGTGCCGACGATGTTCATCGCGGAGCTCGATCATCCGGCGTTCCCGAAATTCGACCTGTCGACGCTGCGCACCGGCATCATGGCCGGCTCGCCGTGTCCGATCGAGACGATGAAGCGCGTGGTGTCGCAGATGCATCTGTCGGAAATCACGATCGCGTACGGGATGACGGAGACGAGCCCTGTGTCGTTCCAGAGCTCGACCGACGATCCGCTGGAGAAGCGCACGACGACGGTCGGGCGCATCCAGCCGCACCTGGAAGTGAAGGTCGTCGATCCGAACGGCGATATCGTGCCGGTCGGTGCGACGGGCGAGCTGTGCACGAAGGGCTATTCGGTGATGCTCGGCTACTGGGACGACGATGCGAAAACGCAGGAAACGATCGTCGACGGCTGGATGCATACGGGTGATCTCGCGACGCTCGACGAGGACGGCTACTGCAACATCGTCGGCCGGTTGAAGGACATGGTGATCCGCGGCGGCGAGAACATCTATCCACGCGAGATCGAGGAATTCCTGTTCCGGCATCCGAAGATCCAGAGCGTGCAGGTGTTCGGTGTGCCGGACGCGAAATACGGCGAGGAGCTGTGCGCGTGGATCGTCCTGCGCGCGGACGAGCACATGACCGAGGACGACGTGCGTGCGTTCTGTGACGGCCAGATCGCGCATTACAAGGTCCCGAAGTACGTCTGTTTCGTCGACGAATTGCCGATGACGGTGACGGGCAAGGTGCAGAAGTTCGTGATGCGCCAGCAGATGATCGACGCATGGGGGCTGAAAGCCGCCGATACCGCGTAGTTGTCCAGCGGCGGCGGTCATGCCGCCCGCCGCGTCCGCCCGCCGGGCGGTTTTCCTGCCGCCGCGCCCGCCCGGGGTAAAATGCGCGCCACGCCGCGATGCCGCGCGCGCCGGGCCTGCCGCCGTTCCGACGAACGGCGCACCGCCGCGCCGCGCGCCCGCACCGGGGCGTTCGAAGCGTCCCCCGCAACACAAGACCGCGCGATGCAGCCGGCCCGCCCGACAGGCACCCGACGAACGAATCGGCGGCCGCGTCGGGACCCGGTACGTCATCCGGATCCGATGTCCCATCCTGCGCTTTCCCGATCGATCGGCCAGCATGCGGCCGCATCGCCCGATTCGTCTGATGAATGTCGTGTCGACGCACGCGCCCGGAGATTCGCCGGGCCCGTCGCGGATTCGTTCGCGGGATCGCGCTTCGCAGCTTCGTAACGTGTTTCGACAGGGTCGAGTGGCGAGTTTTCCATCCAGAACAATGACGGTAAATAGAACAACAGCGTCGCGCGCACGGCGGCGGCGCGCGAAGGTCGGGCTTGGCGTCGGTCTCGGCATCACGCTTTTCGCGGCGCAGGCTGCCGCGGCGCAGGGAGACGCACCGGCGCCGGACGCCGATGCGGCGGGCAGCGCGACGCTGCCGGCGATCACGGTCAGCGGCGAGCGCGGCAGCACGTTTCGCACGCGCGACGCGTCGGTCGCAGGGCTCGACGACGCGCCGCTGCGCGACACGCCGGCCTCCGTCAGCGTCGTCACGCGCGCGCAGATCGACGATCAGCAGGCCAGGCGCCTGAGCGACGTGGTGCGCAACGACGCATCGGTCGTCAACGACTATGCGCCGGTCGGCTACTACGAAGGCTTCGCGATCCGCGGTTTCCCGGTCGATCTCGCGAGCGCGATCCGGATCGACGGGCTCACCGTGTCCGGTGAGCAGAACGTGCCGCTCGAGAACAAGGAGCGCGTCGAGATCCTGAAGGGGCTGGCCGGCATCGACAGCGGCGTGGTCGCGCCGGGCGGCGTGATCAACTTCGTGACGAAGCGCTCGGCCAACGTCGCGAGCGTGACGACCGGCGTCGACAGCCGCGGCTCGACGTCGGCGGCCGTCGATCTCGGCCGCCGCTTCGGCTCGGACAATCAGTTTGGTTTCCGGATCAATGCGGCGAAGGAGAACATGCACTCGTACGTCGACGGCACGAACGGCCGGCGCACGTTCGGTTCGATCGCCGCCGACTGGGACATCAGCCCGCGCGCGAGCCTGCAGCTCAACGCGGAATTCCAGCAGTGGATCCAGCGTTCGGCACCGGGCTATCAACTGCTCGGCGGCACCGTCGTGCCGTCCGTCAACACGACGTCGAAGGCGCTCGGCACGCAGCCGTGGGCAAAGCCGGTGACGACCGACGCGCTGAACCTGAACGCGCGCTTCGACTACCAGTTCAACGACGCCTGGAAGGCATACGTCGCTGTGGGCCGCAGCCGTACGATGATCGACGACAACAGCGCGTTCCCGTACGGTTGCTCGTACGCACCGAGCTGCGCGGCCGGCACGACGTCGCCGTTCTTCTTCGGCGCGAACGGCGACTACGACGTGTACGATTTCCGCAGCCCGGGCGAATACCGCCGCAACGACGATCTGCGGGCGGTGACGACGGGCAAGTTCGCGACCGGCCCGCTGCAGCACGAGCTGACGCTCGGCGTGAGCGTGCAGCGCCGTGTCGTGCACATGGCCGACGCCGTGTACGACTACGTCGGCAGCGAGAACGTCTACGGGCCGGACGTCGCGTTCGCGCCGTCGCCGAACTCGGCCGGACCGTCGTATCCGCAACTCGATGCGTGGCAGTACGGCGTGTTCGGGCTCGACCGCATCAGCATCGGCGAGCACTGGCAGGTGCTCGCGGGCGGCAAGGAAGTGCTGCTGCGCCAGCGCAGCTGGGACAGCCTCGACGGCGACGCGACGCACACCGACCGCTCGGTGTTCCTGCCGCAGCTCGCGCTTGTCTACAAGCCGGTGAACGAGCTGTCGCTGTATGCGTCGTACAGCAAGGCGCTGTCGCTCGGCGACCAGGCGCCGGTGCGCGCGACCAACGCATATGCGTTTCTGCCGCCCGTCGAATCGCACCAGTTCGAGCTCGGCGCGAAATACGACTGGCTCGACCGGCTGAGCCTCACGGCGGCCGTGTTCTCGATCAGCAAGCCGTTCCAGTTCGCCGACCCCGATGCGTCGGGCACGAGCTATACGTTCGTGCAGCGCGGCACGGAGCGCCACCAGGGGATCGAGCTCGGCGCGGCCGGCCGGCTTACCGAGCGGCTGTCGCTGACGGCCAGCGTCGCGGCGATCCGTGCGCGCGCGTACGATTCGGGTTCGCCCGCGTACGAAGGGCACCAGATCATCAACGTGCCGGCGCTGCGCGCGTCGCTGTACGCGGATTACGCGGTGCCGGGCGTCGCGGGCCTGAACGTGCTCGGCGGCGTCGAGTACAGCGCCGCGCGCAACGCGAACGAAGAGGGCACCGCGCGCGTGCCGTCGTGGTTCGTGTTCAGTCTCGGCGCGCGCTATACGACGAAGATCGGCCGCCATCGCACGGTGCTGCGCGTGTCGGTGGACAACCTGTTCAACAAGTTCTATTGGCGAGACGCGGGCGAGCAGCAGGGCGACGCGTACCTGTTCCCGGGCGCGCCGCGCACCGCGCGCGTGTCGTTGACCTATGATTTCTGATCGTCCGGATCCGGCCGCATGATGCGCGGCCCCGGTAGCCAACCAGGAGAGCACAGACGATGTCCCCACTCGAAATCGCCGGCGTGATCGTCAGCGCACTCGCGATCTGGCTGACCGCGAAGCGGCGCATGCTGTGCTGGCCCGTCGGGCTTGCGTCGGTCGCGCTATACGGCTGGATCTTCTTCGACGCGAAGCTGTATTCGGACATGCTGCTGCAAGGCGCGTTCGCGGTGCTGCAGGTGTACGGCTGGAGGCGCTGGATCGCGCAGCGTACGCTGGAGGCGGGCGGCGGGGCGGCGGCGGCGGGCGATGTCGCGCCCGTCACCGGCGTGCGGCCGCGCCAGATGCTGCCCGACCTGATCGCGGCCGTGGTCGGCAGCGCGCTGCTCGGCGGGATGATGGCGCGCTGGACCGATGCGGCGTTGCCGTTCGTCGATGCGTCGCTGACTGCGTTC